>JAPHRL010000215.1 GCA_026195755.1 Kangiella sp.
AAGAATACAAAGACAAAACCGTAGTACTAGTTGATGACATTATTTCCACCGGGCACACCATTTTAGAAATTACCAGGCATCTCGAACAGGCCGGAGTCAGAACCATTATATGTGTCGCAACTCATGCCATATTCAATGAAAATGCTTACGGAAAACTGGCCCACTCTCACATCAGCCAGATCGTAAGTTGCAATACGATTCCTCATGTTAGCAATGCAATCGATGTATCGGACAGCATCGCTGAGAGTTTTAAACTGGTTAAATAATGGATTAACTTTTCATGAATCTAGATTGGCTGAACTTTTTAGCAGGTGTCGGAATCTTCCTTTGGGGGATGTCACTGATTGAGTCAAGCTTAGCTAAGTTAGCCTCTGGGAAACTTAACCACTACCTTTCCTCTTGGACCAAAACTCCAGTTTCGGCAGTCATCACTGGCGCTGCCTGTACCACGGTTGTGCAAAGTAGCTCTCTCATTACCTTAATCGTCTTGGCCTTAGCCAGCTCAAAATTATTGAACTTAAAACAAGCCGTTGGTGTAATCTTTGGAGCTAACCTGGGAACAACAGCAACCGGCTGGTTGGTCACCTTCCTGGGCTTTAAATTTAGCTTGGGTGAGTTTGCCATTTACTTTATTGGTATCGCTGCACTTGGACGTGTTTTCTTCGCTAAAAACACTAATCAGATAGCTTTATATTCGCTCTTTATCAGTATGGGTTTGATTTTATTCAGTTTGGATATCATCAAGTCTGGAACCCTTGGGCTAAGCGAGAACTTTGATCTGACCGATTTAAAAAACCAGTCGCCGCTGGTGTTTTTGGCTATGGGTATGATATTAGCCGCTCTGTTGCAATCAAGTTCTGCTGTAATGATGATGAATTTAAGTGCAGCACATGCAGGTTTAATCAATGTAGAAAATGCTTTTGCTATTGTAGTGGGTGCTGATATAGGCACAACCAGTACGGCCGTTCTAGGCAGTATTAAAGGTGCCAAAATTAAGAAGCAACTTGCATTGGCTCATGTTGTATTCAATATGACCAACGCCATTGTTGCAGTGCTTCTGATACTGCCTTTTATTAAAACCCTCTTTGAGTTCCTGAACATTACAGACGTTTTGATTAGCATTGTTGCATTCCATAGCATCATAAATCTGATTGGTATTTTGATTTATCTGACGTTATTTAATTACTTCATAAACTTTCTGTCGTTACGATTTACCGACACACTTAGTCCAATTGAAAGTCGGCTGTCATTGATTCCTGTTGATATGCCCCCAGTTGCCATTGATAGGTTCCGCTTTGAATCTATCGCCTTCATTAATAAAGTCAGTCTGTTTAACCAGAAGTGCCTCTCAGTTGACTTTATGAGCTCAGATCAATATTTAGAATTAAAGAAAATGGAAGGCTTATTTATTAAACTTTCTCGTAAGCTTTCAGAGCGCCCTCTTACAGAAGAACAAACTCAAGCTTTGTATAATCTATTGGCAGCCACCAGGGATGGGATTTATTCAGCAAAACTGTTGAAGGATTTGTTAGCAGATTTAGAGCAACCCGATCTAGCCGAGTCCTATCGAGATAAATCAACCTTCCCTATCTTCAATCAGGCTAAAGCATTTTATGAGGATTCAAGACACTTATTCGATCAGAAAGTAGAACTGAGCTTCAAGGATTTCACCAAAAACTGGTCTGAACAATTGTTTCATGAGTTTAAAACCAGCGAAGCTAATTTGTTGACCTCACAAATCAGTCAAAATATTTCAGTCGATATCATTTCCACATTATTAAATCTAAACAAATCACTTTATAAGTCCTGCAAATATTATATGCAGGCGTTAGAATCAATAGATAAAACCATTAAGGAAACCAACCATGAAAATTAAAGTCCATGGTGCAGCGGAAGAAGTAACCGGTTCCTGCATACAGATTACCACTGAACACAGTAATATTATTGTTGATTGCGGACTTATTCAGGGTGCCCCCAAGCGAGAAGAGAGAAACCGCTCCCCCTTCCCTTTTGCTTTGCGTGATATTGATGCCGTTATTTTAACTCACGCCCACATCGATCATAGTGGCCGATTGCCGGTTCTGGTCAGTCAAGGCTATCAGGGACCAATACACACGCATCAAGCAAACGCTGATTTACTGGATATTTTGCTGATGGATAGCGCTTATTTACAGGAAAAAGAAGCGGAATGGGCAAACAAAAAGCGTAACCGTAAAGGCTTGAAGTTAGTCGATGCGCTTTATACTCAGGATGACGTACCACCGGTTTTATCGCTGTTAAATTTACATCCTTATAACAAACCTGTTGAGATCACAGAAGACATCACCATGGTGCTGCACAATGCCGGGCATATCCTCGGTTCTTCGCACATTGAGTTATTAATTAAAGAAAATGGGCATGCCAAGCGTATCATTTTAAGTGGTGATATCGGTAACCCTGGTTCACCAATCCAGCGAGACTCGAATATTTATGGCAAGGCCGATCTGGTTCTCATGGAATCAACCTATGGTAATCGGAATCATCAAAGCTGGGATGCGTCTGTCGTCGAACTCAAAGAAGCACTTGAAAAAGCGCGGCATGAAGGTGGCAATGTGTTGATCCCCTCTTTTGCAGTGGGTAGAACTCAAGTTTTGCTCTATTATTTTGCGAAATATTATAAGGAATGGCACCTAAAAGAGTGGGATATTTATTTAGACTCACCCATGGCTATTAAGGTTACCAACACTTATGGTAAATACTGGCAACTGTATAAAGAAGAAAGCCAACACCTGTGGTCCGGTGATACACTTCATCAGAAACTACCTAATTTAAAATTCACACCAGAAACAGAGCAATCTATTGAGCTTAACAGTGTCAGAAAGGGAGCTATCATCATTGCAGGTAGCGGCATGATGAACGGTGGGCGGATAAAGCAGCATTTAAAGCATAATCTGTGGCGCCCCGAGTGTACTCTGATAGTTGCGGGCTTCCAACCAGAAGGCACACTCGGCAATCGTATAGTTGAAGGTGCGCCTTACATCAAATTATGGGGAGAAACAGTAAAAGTTGCGGCTAGTGTCCATACTATTGGTGGCTTCTCTGCTCATGCTGGACAGCAAGATTTACTTCGCTGGTATCAGAAATTTGAAAACTCACCAAGACTGGTGTTGATTCATGGTGCTAAAACAACGATAGAAGAGTTCCATGACTTCATCACCCAGAATGTCGATAGCGAGGTTACCATCGCTAAGCAAGGTGAGGTAATTCTAGTTTAAAATTTAAGATGCTTTGTTAGCAACCAGCTGGATCGAGCGATCTCATTATCAACATAGTGTTGTAAATGCTCATTGCGGTGCTCAATGAAAAGATCAAGCTCGCGTCTGAGCTCAGGCTGCTTGCGCTTAAGCTCGTTGACCCGCTTGGTAAGGCGTTGGGTATCACGCCGATAAATATCAATGATTATCGACTGTTCCCAAACGATTTTTCTAGCGGAGTGAAGTTTCGATGCTGCGATCAAATCATCTATATTTTTTGACAACTCAAGTCCAGAACCAATATTAAATGAATGACTCTTGTAATCACTTTCAACCAATACAAAACCATCATCGTTCAAGTTTTCAGACAAGATATTCAAACTTTCTGTAATATCGCCTAATACATCGGTGCTTGCCGGAAATACAATGACATCAAATAATTCAGTATTATGTTTTAAAAAATCAGCAATATTTTGACGAATAAATTCTGTTTGATTGTGTACTCTTTTACTATGGGCATCAATTTTTGCCTGTTCAATAAAATCTTCTACGACATCGACACCAATTCCTTGCCAGCCATATTGTTTAGCGAGGTTAATTAAGGTTACGCCCTTACCACAACACAAATCCAGCACTCGCTTTCCGAGTTCCGTCTTTTGGAGTTCATCAACAAGCTCCATCATATAGCCGGTGTTAGTACCTAGCTCAGAAAAGTCTTGGTAAAGGTAAGGCAGGAAGTCGATCAATCGATGACTGCCCAATTCTAAAGATTGTTTTACGGATTCAACTTCTTGAAAATTCATAGCTGACTCCTTTTTACGGAATAATTAGGTAAGAACCTGGCCTCTTAAACAAGCCCATACCTCCTTTGTACTACATTTTCAATGAGTTAGCTAGTACACTTAACCCATCTTTTGACTATTTAATACACAAATACTTGATATCAAGGTAGTCACTAATGCCATATTTTGAACCTTCTCGCCCCATACCAGACTCTTTAACCCCACCGAATGGGGCCATGTGATTGGAAATAATCCCTTCATTAAAGCCTATCATTCCAGATTCAATGTGTTCGCTTAAACGCTTTATACGATGCCTGTCATCGGTGTACACATATGCAGCTAAACCTGCTTTTGTTGCATTCGCTTGCTCAACAACTGATTCTTCAGAGCTAAAAGCAATCAAGGATAAGACGGGGCCAAATATCTCTTCGCAAGCAATGTCCATATCAAAATTAATATCCGTCATGATAGTTGGCTCAAAGATCTGGTTATGTTTCTCAGACACTTCGCCACCAATAATAACTTTTGCACCATCGTCTTTGGCCGACTGGACCAAGCGCTTCACCTTATCAATGCCCGCTTGATTGATTAACGGGGTAATCGAGATATCGTCCTCAAGACCTGAGCCAGTGTTAAGTGACTCGACTTTCTTAATTAATTTATCAGTCACTTCTTGGTAAAGGTTTTCATGAATAAAGATACGATTAGCACAGACGCAGGTTTGTCCTGAATTTCTGAATTTGCTGGCCATAATTCCATCAACTGCTGCATCGATATCAGCGTCGTCGAATACAATGAAGGGCGCATTACCACCAAGCTCCATAGTTACGCGTTGAACGTTTTCTGCGGCCTGACTCATGAGAATTTTGCCAACTTTGGTTGAGCCGGTAAAAGAAATTTTACGAACTTTATCACTGGAGGTCAGCGCCTCCCCAATGATACTTGCTTTACTGGTTGGCACTATATTAATAACACCATCCGGTATCCCAGCTTGTTGTGCTAACTCTGCCATGGCCAGTGCTGATAGCGGTGTTTCAGCTGCAGGTTTAATCACAACGGTACAACCAGCAGCCAATGCAGGTGCCACTTTGCGGGCGATCATGGCTTGCGGAAAATTCCAGGGAGTAATAATGCCGACAACACCGACAGGCTGTTTAATAACATGAATTTGCTTGTTGCCATCAGGAGAAGGAATAATATCACCGTCGATACGGAGAGCTTCTTCAGCAAACCACTTAATGTAATTTGCACCGTATTGAATTTCGCCTTTGGCTTCGTGCAGTGGCTTACCCTGCTCGGTGGTTAATATCTCAGCAAGGTCATCAAGATGCTCAACAATGAGTTGATACCAGGTCAGGAGTTTATCAGATCGATCTTGAGCCGTTGTCCTGCTCCATGATTTGAACGATTGATGGGCTGCATCAATAGCATGCTCAACTTCTTGTTCACGACAGTCAGACACTTCAACAATTAGTTCCTGAGCAAAAGGGTCATCAACACGGAATCGTTTGTCGGTTTTAACCCATTGCCCATTAATAAAGGCTCGAGATTTTAATAATGATTCGTTCATAACACTCCAAAAAAATGGCTCCATATGGAGCCATATTAACGAAGCTTATTGATTAATCAAAGCGCCACAGTGTGACAGCGTGAAGAGTTCGAGGTTTAGACGCTAACAAGTTTAGACTCAAGTGATCATTGTTACATCCGCTCAAGCGTTTCGATACCTAACAGATCTAAACCCATTTCAAGTTGAGTCAGGCAAATCTGACTTAAGCGCAATAAGCTGGCCTGACGCGCTTTGTCAGGTTCATTCATAATATGCTGCTTCTGATAGAAGGAACTGAACTGCTGCGCTAAATTGTATAGGTGTTCGCATAAATAATGCGGCGCGCGCTTATCCACGCTTTTATCAAGCGCCACTGGAAAATCAAGCAAACCAAAGGTTAAGTCGTATTCGTTTTCGCTGGTCGGCAATAAATGACCAGGCTTAGCACCAGCCTCTTCTGCTTTGCGCAAAATAGACTTAATTCGCGCAACCTGCATTAATAAATAAGGTCCGGTTTTTCCTTCGAACTCGCTGAATTTTTCTAAGTCGAAAATATAATCTTTAATCCGGAAGTTTCTCAAATCAGCAAACTTGAGTGTCGAAATCGCCACTTTATGTGCAATCTCTTCTTTTTCATCTTCATCAAACTCTGTGCCAAAGTTACTGCCCGCCAATTTTTTACGTGCTTCTTCTTTGGCCATTTGGATCAGATCATGTAGCTTCATCACGCCGCCAGAGCGTGTCTTAAACGGTTTCCCGTCCTTACCGTTCACAGTACCAAAATAAGTATGCTCGTAAGCCGTATTCGCATTCATGCCCATTAAATCTGCGGCAGCAAATACCTGCTTGAAGTGTTGTTGTTGACGACCGTCTACAACGTACAAAACCAAGTTGGCATGATCGTTGTACACACGCTCATACAAAGTCGCTAAGTCGGTGGTACCATACATCACCGCACCATCAGATTTACGCAAAATCAGTGGCGGCATAATGGCTTCATCCTGATCATCTTTAAACGGCACAATTAATGCACCTTGATCACGAACGGCCAAGCCTTTCTCTTCGAGTTGTTGAATCACTTTGGCAATAAATGGATCGGCATCACTTTCGCCCTTCCATAAATCAAAACTCACGCCCAGCTCGCCATAATCACGCTTAAGCGTTGCCACTGAGACATTGACGAAATGTTTCCATAAAGCGCGATAGCCTGCGCGCCCATTTTGAAGCTCAAGCGTTGCCTGACGTGCTTTTTCAGCGGCAGTGTCATCGGACTTACACAAACCTGACTCTTGCGGATAAATTTCTTCTAAATCTTGAATAGTAACCGGAGATTCTTTGGGATAAGGGCCATTAAAGTCAGCATCAAAATAAACCAGATCGGGTTGACGCTTTTTCAGGCCTTCTATCAACATACCCATTTGTGTGCCCCAATCGCCTAAATGCGCATCGGAAACCACCTGGTAACCTTTAAACCGGAAAATACGCTGTAATGAGTCGCCAATAATAGCGGTACGTAAATGCCCTACGTGCATCGACTTAGCAACATTTGGCCCACCAAAGTCGATCATAACTTTGCAGTCAGACTTATCTTCATAACTGCCGAAGGTTTCATCAGAACCGTATGACTCGAGAGTTTTTGCTAATGACTCAGCGTTAACGAACACGTTAATAAAGCCCGGACGAACAACGTCCAGCTTTTCAATCAAAGAATTGTCCGATAAGGCTGCAACGACTTTTTCAGCCGTCACAAAAGGATTGCCTGCACCTAATTTTGCGGCGGCCATTGCACCGTTACATTGATAGTGCCCCAGATCAGGGCGATTCGAGCGCTGAACATTACCCAGCTCGCGCGGCAGTTCAAGGCTTTCAAAAGCGTCAGCAAATAATTGGCTTAGTTGGTGTTCGATAGATACAAGCATGTCGGTTACAGATCGTTGAAAAATTGGCGCTATTATACCTGCTTGAGCAATGCATGCCACGGGTTAGCATAAGAAACATGGCTGGTAATAACTTATTTGGTGTCTATCCCCGATGAATCCGCCGCAATTCCTCGATTAAACCATCGCTGGCGGCTTCTATCAGCTGAATAACCTCAACAAAACCCTGCGCTCCGCCATAGTATGGATCAGGGACTTCTCGTTTAGGTAGATCGGGGGCATAGTCAGCGAGGAATAATTTAATCTTTTGCTGATATTCTGGTTCAGGTACTGCATCGAGCAAGTTGTAGTAATTGGACTCATCCATCGCCACCAGTAAATCAAACTCATGGAAATCAACATCTCGTACTTGTCGAGAGCGAATGAACGACAAATCATAGCCTGCCTTTTTAGCCTCTTCTTGTGCTCTTTGATCTGGAGACTCACCGACGTGATGCGCGCTGGTGCCTGCTGAATCGACAAAAATGAGTTCATTTAACTCAGTTTGTGCCAATTTATGCTTGAAAATACCTTCAGCGGTAGGTGAACGACAGATGTTTCCCAGACAGACAAATAATACTGAAAACTTAGGCATGAATTGATTATTCCCTTAACGATAGTTCGTTGAATGTGGCTCGTTAAATACAGTCGGTTAAAGTCGGTGCATTCGATAAAACTGCTCAGCGGCCGCCAGATCTTCTTGAGTATCGACCCCTAGTCCCGGTGCTTCGCTGGCCTGTTCAACATGAATCGAATAGCCATGAGCTAAGACACGAAGCTGCTCTAAAGATTCCATACGCTCGATCATGGCTGGCGACATTTTGACGTACTCTGCCAAAAAGCCTGCGCGATAAGCGTAAATGCCAATGTGGCGCTGACAATGCTCGATGTCTTGGACACGTTGCTCTTCGAAAGCCCCTCGCTGCCATGGAATTGGTGCACGTGAGAAATACAATGCCTTGCCCTGTTCATCCGCAACAACTTTTACTACATTAGAATTGAAAACCTCTTCTTGGTCAGTGATGGGGGTCGAGAGTGTCGCCATTGGATAAGCAGTATGTTGATGAAGGTTTTCCGCAACCTGACGAATGTTCTCCGGTGAAATAAAAGGCTCATCGCCCTGTACATTCACCACAATCATTTCGGGCTTGAGCAATAATTTTTTGCAGACTTCGGCCAGCCGATCACTGCCAGAAACATGATCCTCGCGAGTCATGCAGACATCGCCACCAAATAGCTTTACAGCTTCTTCGACACGTTCGTCATCGGTTGCCACAACAACCTGTTTGGCATCCGCCATTAGCGCCCTTTCGTAGACATGCTGAATCATTGGCTTACTGCCAATCATGGCTAGCGGCTTACCTGGTAGTCGAGTCGATGCGTAACGCGCCGGTATGACGACGATAAAATCCTTAAAGTGCATCGAGTTCCTCGCTTGAGACAGAGCGTGCTTCCTCTTCCAACATTACTGGAATATCGTCTCGAATCGGGTACGCCAGTTTGTCGAAGCGACAAATAAGCTCGTTGCTGTCTTTCTTGTACACCAGATCACCCTTACAAACTGGGCAAACTAAAACATCTAACAGTTTATGATTCATGCGTTATGGCCTTAATTTGTTCCATTAGCGACTGCAAAAACGATTTAGACAGTTTAGCGCTAACCGGTAAAAAATAAAAACGCTCATCCGCGAAAGATAAGCATTTTACAGCATCCTTTTCAGTCATCAGAATACTGCCTGGAAGTGACTCAAAGTCCTGCTTCGAGAACTGATAATGGTCGGGGAAAGATTGGCGCTTGAACTGAAAGCCTAAGCCATCAAGAGTCTTGTAGAATCGTTCCGGATTGCCAATGGCTGCAACAGCAGTTATTGGCTCTTTCATGTCATCCTGGTGATGATTAATCGCTTGGATTGAATCGGGTTCTAGCACCATGTCTTGACCATTGATAATAATATAGTCAGCCTTCTTTAAGCGAGACTTAGGCTCTCGTAGCGGCCCAAAAGGCATTAGCCAACCATTACCTAATTGCCTGTTTCCATCAACCACCACAATCTCGATGTCACGTTGCAATGCATAGTGCTGCAGGCCATCGTCACAAATAATAATATCGCAACCCATTGCCTCAAGCTCTTTCGCACCGCGAGCACGAATAGGATCAACCACAACAGGAGATTGGGTTCTGCGATAAATCAGAAAAGGTTCATCGCCTGACTCAGAAGCAGGCGTCGATTGAGTAAGGGTTAAAGGATATTGCTCGGAATGACCACCATAACCACGGCTGATGAGTCCGGGTTTGTAGCCCTGACTTTTGAGCAGTTCCAGAAGGTAAATGGCTAAGGGAGTTTTGCCCGTACCGCCAACCGAAATATTACCGATGACAATGACTGGAGTTTTAAGCTTGGTCGATTTGAAAATACCAACGCGATAAAAGGAACGACGCAACCAAACAATGAGTCTTAACAATAACTGAAAGGGCCAAAACACCCAAAGCCACCAGACAGTTTTGCGGTACCACAATGACTCAAAAAACTGTTGGCTTTTTGAAATGGCCATGCCCTATCCTACTTATTCATTATCTATTCGCTGAACTGCATTTGATATAAGCGAGTGTACTCACCATTTTTATCCAGCAATTCCTGGTGGCTTCCCGACTCAATTATAACCCCGTCTTTGAGCACTAAAATTCGATCAGCACTTTCAATGGTTGATAAACGGTGCGCCACAACCACGGTTGTGCGATCTTTCATCAGCTCTTCAAGCGCTTGTTGAATATAGCGCTCGGATTCAGTATCCAGTGCCGAAGTCGCCTCGTCTAGAATAAGAATCGGCGCATCTTTTAGCATAGCTCTTGCAATCGCAATGCGCTGACGTTGACCACCTGATAACATGACACCATTGTCACCCACAACCGTATCCAAACCTTCCGGAAGCTTCTTGATAAACTCCCAGGCATGAGCATTTTTAGCCGCTTTAATAATGTCTTCATCTGACACTTCATCCATGCGCCCATAAGCAATGTTATGGCGAATAGTATCGTTAAACAGCACCACACTTTGCGACACGATCGCGATTTGCTTGCGCAAGGAATCTAGCGTTAGTTCTTTAACTGGAATGCCATCAACTAATAACTCACCGTCATTAATGTTATAAAGACGCTGTATCAAACTAGCAATCGTGCTTTTACCACTTCCAGACTTGCCGACTAATGCGATCGATTGTCCTGCCGGTACGCTGAATGAAATATTATTGAGAACGGGCTCATTGGGCTTATAACCAAAAGTCACTTCTTTAAATTCAATCGAGCCGTCTGCATCTTCAATCACTCTAGTGCCTTCGTCAGGCTCATTCGGCAAGTCTAAAATATCAAACACACTTTGCGCACCAGCGATGCCTCGTTGCAAGTGGGTGTTAACGTTGCTGACTTCTTTTAAGGGGCGCAGAATCATCGCCATCAGAGTAATAAAAGAAATCAGCTCGCCTTCTGAAATGTGGTCATTCAGCATCTCCAGGCTACCAAAATACATAATGGCGGCGAAACCAATACCAGCAATAACCTGTATCACTGGCGAAGCAATGCCCTTAGTCGCAATCAGCTTCATATCCTGCTGACGATTGCGGTTAGCCTGCTTGTTAAAGTTCTTAATTTCACGCTCAGTACCACCAAATATTTTAATAACCTGGTTGGCCTTGATTGACTCTTCTGCCGCGCGAGTCACATCACCAACAACGTTCTGAATGCTGCTACTAACTTTCTTTAATCGACGCGCACTGACTTTGATGACCCAACCAACTACTGGAACGAGAATGAACAAAAATAATGTCAGACGCCAGCTGGTCAGAGCCATAAAAGTGATGATAAAGATGATGGTACCACCAGCACGCAATGCTGATGTAATGGCATCAGAACTGGCCACTGCAACCTGTTCGGTATTAAAGGTCAGGGTTGATAATAAATTGCCAGGCGCGCGCTTCGAAAAGAATTCAGTTGGCTGGCGCACAAAGTGCTCGTAAAGCTGTTCGCGCAACGTTTGCACTACTTTACGACCAACCCAACCCATACAGTACATGGAAACAAAGTTAAAAATTCCGCGCAATACAATCGCGCCCATAATAAATAACGGTGTTTTGACCAGCAGGAAATAGCTGTCACGCGCTTTAATACCATCATCAATCAGGTATTTAATCGAGTTAACAAAATAGGTTTCGACCAGCGCAAAGAGAATGTTCGCGACCACACCAACGATAAATACCGTTTTGTATTTTTTGGTGAAGCCTAACAGGCGTTTATAAATTTCCCAGCCCGTGTAGTTTTTTGGTTCAGTCATGAGTCGACTAGTCTTGATTATCCGATTTAGGTTGTTGCGTAGCCAGTGTCAGGTTATTAAAACCCACTTGCCCTGC
>JAPHRL010000171.1 GCA_026195755.1 Kangiella sp.
TAACAGTGTTCATTCCAGTAGACCTTTTGTAAGATTGTAGAACTAATCGTTGCAACTTAATACCTGAGAGCTCAATTTTCTGTGAAGACTTCCAAAGATACTGTCATTAAATTGCCGGTGCTCGAAACCGAGCGCCTTATTCTGCGCCATTACCAGCAATCTGATTTGCCTGCGTATTATGAAATGATGGCAGATCCAGGCATAACCCGCTATTTATTTTCCGGTAAGCCGATGTCCGCTCATGACGCCTGGCGCAGTATGGCTACCATGGCGGGGCATTGGATGCTCAATGGCTATGGGCAGTGGGCACTTGAAGAAAAAAGCACAGGACAGTTTGTTGGTCGTGCCGGACTCATAAAACCAGAAGGCTGGCCTGCAATTGAAGCGGGCTGGGTGTTACATAAAAGAGCTTGGGGTAAAGGTTATGCCACCGAAGCTGGCCGAGCAGCCATTGGCTATGGTTTTAAAGACCTGAATCAAGATCGCATTATCAGCATGATCCAACCTGATAATACGCCATCAATTAAAGTCGCAGAACGTCTGGGCGAGTCGTTTGACAAAAAGATAACTCTATTTGGTATCGATGCGCTGGAATATGCTATAGATAGAGAGGCTTACCAAAAGTTATACAAGTAACATCAAGGAGTAGGGATGAGATTGAGACTGGATGCAGGTGACATTACCCAGCTTTATGTGGACGTCATCGTTAATGCCGCCAATAAAAGTCTGCTCGGCGGAGGTGGCGTGGACGGTGCCATTCATCGTGCCGCTGGCTCTGAATTGTTGGAAGAGTGCAAAACTCTGGGCGGTTGCGAGACGGGTGAAGCTAAAATAACTAAAGGCTATGACCTTCCAGCTAAACACGTCATTCACACGGTTGGTCCCATTTGGTCTGGTAAAGAGCGGCATGGCGGTGATGAGAATGAAGCGGAGCTATTAGCCAGTTGCTACATGAACAGTTTGCAGCTGGCTGAACAGCAGGGCTTGCATAGCATTGCTTTTCCCTGCATCAGCACCGGGGTTTATGGCTATCCAAAACAGCAGGCGGCAGCAATCGCGGTCAATGTCTGTAAAATGTTTGCCAGTAATGCCGAATCGTTAAAAGAAATCATTTTCAGCTGCTACGATGATGAAAGCTTAGCCATATATCGACAGCTGCTAACGGACTCATAAATAACGGACTCAGAAGCTACCATGTTCCATAAAAGTAACAGTTCGCAATTCAACGACCACCTTGTGCAGGAAGCGAAAGGTCTTGAACTGTTGCGCGAGACTATTCAAAAGCATCAAGTTCCGTACCTGGGTATTCCCAACATAGAGTCCGTTACAGACGAGCAATTGGTGTTGCAGAAAGTTAACGGTTCAAGCTGGAATCCGCAACTGATGAAACAGCTTGGAGAAGGTCTGGCTCATTTGCACAAAATTAAAGCTCCACATTATGGGCTGGATGAAGATAACTATATTGGACTCAACCCACAGGTGAATGGACATTTTGATCATTGGGGAAAATTCTTTGTTGAGCAGCGTCTGCTGTATCAAACCAATTTAATCAAAGATCAAAAAGTGAAACGCATGCTTGAGGAGCCCATTCTAGAGCGTAAGGATATACTGGAAACCTGGCTCAATCGTCACTGCATTCATGCCAGCCTGGTACATGGCGACCTGTGGTCAGGCAATGTCCTGTTTGATGATCAAGGCCCATGGTTGATTGATCCTGCGGTCTATTATGGCGACCGCGAAGTAGACTTGGCCATGACCGAAATGTTCGGGGGCTTTAGTGAAAGCTTCTACGACCGCTACGACTCAGTGTATCCAAGAACCAACGCTTACCCACAAAAGAAAGTCATCTATAATCTGTATCACTACCTGAACCACTATAACCTTTTTGGTGGAGCATATTTGCAGTCCTGCAGAAACCTGATTGATCAAATCCAACATCACTTATATTGATTGGAAGCTGACCTGTTAGATAGTAACTGGTATTCTTGAGCGGGAATTTAGTGAGTGGCAAGAATATCTGGAGTAAATAATGATAAATAAAAAGTGTAATGCGCTAATCGGTGTTTTATTATTTTCATTGAGTGCTATTTCTAGTTCAAATGAAGTGTCTGAAGAGATGTTAAATGAGTACCTTCGTAATTTTTATCTGGCAGAAAAGTGTCCGTCTGGTATTGGCATGAAGATGATAAACATTAAAGTTAAAGGGTGTTTGAGAAGTGTCCACTATTGGAAGGATTTAAATGCGGTCACTTTTGATTACATATTATTTGAAAACAGTGAGCATGTCGGAGAGTTCTCCAAAAAAAGTAAGTTGGAAAGAGAAAATGCGTTAAAGATTGAAACTACGGCCTTGGGATACTCGGTCGGTAAGCTAAAGCATGAGAAGCTTTTGGCTCCACACGGGGCAATTCAATTTACTCCAGTGAACTTCATTGCTAAATCAGGTGGCGATGTAGAGAAAACTGAGTTAAAGAGATGGGTTAAAGATAATAGCGTTATTTCGCTATCGCTAATATATGACCACAGGTGGCATGTTGGCTTTATAAACAAGGATGGCAGCTTTTCTTATAAAGAAAGCTTTGATACAGATCCCCATGATCCTGTGATCACACCGTTACACTTTTTAGAAAAGCCTGAAGCCAAAGAGTTATGAAAGTAGGGTGCGTCGTGACGCACCGATGAACCAAAAGGTGACTTAGCTGGCTAATTGAAATGGGCTTTAACAACAAAAACAAAAGGATATTTAAATGAAAAGACGTCATTTGCTTTTAACTCTTTTTATTTTGTATTGGATCTTCAGTATGTTCGGTTTATACGTGATGGTTATGCTGAAGCCCCAAGGTCTTGGCTTATTTATAGTTGGTGCTGTTCCTGTGTTGCTTAGCTACAAGTATATCTACTTATTTCATTTTATAAGGCAGGAGCCTGAATCAACCTTCGAACTTATAGACCCAAATGAGCATATCAGTGTTAATGATGCTATAGAGCGGTATAAAGAAGCTGAGCGTATCAGGCGCCAAAAGAGTAAGTGGTATGAGTTTTGGAGCTGGAGTTAGTCATCATGTTCTATCGGTGCGTCACGACGCAGGGTCTGCCCCCTTGGGTACCCTACGTATCTTAAATAAGCTGCACACCTAATTCTCTCAGCTGTGTTGCTAAAGCTATCAATGGCAACCCAATTAAGGCTGTCGGATCTTTTGATTCTATGGCTTCAAATAACACTATCCCTAATCCTTCACATTTGAATGAGCCTGCGCAGTCGAGTGGTTGTTCCTTTTCAAGATAGTTGATAATTTCTTTTTCGCTGAGCTGTCTGAACTGGACTTTGGTGGCGACGACTGTGGTGTTCTGCGCTGTTTGATTTGCGTTGGTGACGCATAAAGAGGTGTAGAAGGTGACAGTATGACCTGAACAGGCTTTGAGTTGCTCTATGGCTTTGTCCATGGTTCCGGGCTTGCCGAGTATCTGATTATTGAGTACGCAGACCTGATCCGAGCCGATGACTAGTGCATTTGGGTGGTTAACTGCAATGGCAAGGGCTTTCTGCTGTGCTAACCTCGCAACCAGCTCTATCGGCTCCTCATCGGGAAAGGGTGTTTCATCGATATCGGGCGATAGGGCTTCGAAATCATCCCGAATACGGCTTAGAAGCTCTTTGCGGTACGGCGAAGAGGAGGCGAGTATAATGTGGTTGGGGGTATTCATCAGTACTTTTTGTCTCGGCTTTTATTCGGGCTTTTCATTAGGCTTTTTACTAGAGAATCAGTTGCTTAGAGCCAATTGTGTAAGATTTAGCTAAAAAAGCAATCAAATAGGCGAAATTTGCTTAAAATTAGCGGGTTTGCTTTGACTAGACCACAAGATATATGTATTATTGCGCGCCTATGTCAAGTCGCAGGTTCCCGGCATCGCTCAGTCCCAATAAATTTGTGGACCAGGGCAAAGAAATTGATGCCACCCTTGAGATTGATTATTTCGAGCGTTTTCGCCAGTTGTTGAATTCTTCAAAGGGCGAAATTCACTGTAAAATCAATGGTGAGAGGGTTAAAGATACTCGTACAACTTCACTGCATGTGGCTCTCACTGGTGAAGTCGAATTAGTATGTCAGGGCTGTACTGAACCTTTTATGTTCAAACTTGACCGCCAAGCAGTTTTGCGTCCGGTTTACTCGGAAGAGCAAATGAACAACGCCCCAGATGATGTGGAGCCTGTGCTTGTTGGCGAAGACGGATTAGATATAAAATCAGCAGTAGAAGATGAGCTGATTTTAACACTACCACTCATACCTTTATTCGGTGAGTGTAAAGAGCTGGAGACCTACCAATCAGGTGAGCTTCCAGAAGAAACAATTGAGCAGGCAGAAAAGGATAATCCTTTTAATGCCTTAAAAGATTTAAAGTTTGATTAAGCAGGAGAAACCTCATGGCTGTACAAAAGAATCGTAAAACTCGCTCTACGCGTGGCATGCGTCGTTCACACGACTCTTTGAGCGCACCAACATTATCAGTTGAAAGTGAAACTGGTGAAATCCATCGTCGTCACCACGTGACTAAAGATGGTTTCTATAAAGGTCGCAAAGTCGTTTAATTCTTTTCTAGAGAGTTCTTTGCAGAACCTCTAAAGAAGAACAGAGTTAAGTCCGAAACAATTTATTATTAAATGCTAGTTTCAATGCTGGCTAAAACAATGATAAGTTTACCGTTAACAACCGATTTACTGTTGACCTGTTACCGTGACTAAAACTCTAGCAATAGATTGTATGGGGGGCGATTATGGCCCCTCAGTTATTATTCCAGCGGCTTTAAAAGCGCTGGAAATCCATTCTGATATCACTATTTACCTGGTTGGCCATCAAGAACAGGTCAAAAAGCAGGTTTCTCAACTCAATCCCCAAGCA
>JAPHRL010000273.1 GCA_026195755.1 Kangiella sp.
AATACGAAGTGATCACTGAAGGTTCTGGCGAAAAACCTACAGCTGACTCAACCGTTCGTACTCATTACGCAGGTACTTTGGTTAATGGTCAGGAGTTCGACAGCTCGTATAAACGTGGCGAACCAGCGGAATTCCCAGTGGGCGGCGTGATTAAAGGCTGGACTGAAGCATTGCAGCAAATGCCTGTCGGCTCAAAGTGGAAACTATACGTTCCCTATCAGTTGGCTTATGGCGAACAAGGTGCTGGCGGCGCGATTGGCCCATTCCAGGCTTTGATTTTCGAGATTGAGCTACTTGATATCGTTTCATAAACGATTGTAAGAACTCTCTGCTGTTCTTGATTAGCAAGAAAGCAAAAAGCCCGCAAGACCATCAGGTTTTGCGGGCTTTTTTTTATTAGGACAACTCATGAGTTGTCCCTACATCAGCCTGTAGCCTCGAAAGAACGAAGTGATTTCGAGGTTCAATTACCTTTTAATACACAAAACCTCGAAGTCGCCATACCCCTTCGACACTACAGCTAAGAGCAGATCCTGAATCGAGTTCAGGATGACAAGCTTGTTGATTTGTGCAGTTCCTTAAGTCAGGATAGAGTTCGCAAAGATAAGGGGGCTAATCCTTCGGTACATTACCAACTTGCGAAGAGCCCCCACAGAAGAAGTATTACCCTAAAGTCTGTCATCCTGAACTCGATTCAGGATCTGCTCTTAATTTCTTGCCACAGAAAATGTATGCAGCCGGTAGCCTCCAAGTCGCTTTGCTCCTTCGAGGCTACAAGTACAGCTCTCGTACGGACAAGGGTCTGCCCCACTGGGTACTCATGAGTTGTCCGTACATCAAGCTGCAGTCTTTATCAAAACCCGCAAATTCGTGCGCGTAATTTGAAGTCTACGTTAGAGTCGCAATTCCAGCCGACAATAATATCCTTCTCAACAATTGGCTCAAATTTTGCATAGACGTCACTGTAGCCATTGCCGAAAGTCATCGGATTAAGATAAATAGTGACCACGCCATCTGCCACGTCAACATACTCTACTGCTTCTGCTGACGACAAATCTGCACCAATGCCGTGCTTGCCTAAGTCCAGCTCTTCAAATGCTTCGCCCATCGCTTGCGCATGAGCAACCTGACTTTTCAAACTGTTGGCGGTTACTGTAGCCTGAGCCAGTTTGGCTCGCTTGGTGTAGTCCTGATACGCGGGAATCGCCACAGCTGCCAGAACTCCGGTTACTGCCACTGTTTGCATACCGCCACCGGCAAATAAAATATCGCTGGCACTTTGCTCAAAAGTAAACTCAACGCCCAGATACTTATCGCTCGAATCCAACTTGAAACCGACAGCACCGTATTCAGCAAAATCCATTTGGTCAGCGGTTGGCAGAGCCATAATATCGATCTCAGCTTCAGTAAGATCCGCCACCATCAGCAAGGCTTCTAAATAATAATGGTAAGAGTTACGCGACAAATCACGCACCGAAGTCGTTGCCGAAAAAAGTGAATGGCTAACATCCTGACCTTGTGTATCTTTAACCCATTCAGCTAAAGAAACATTTGGCTTACGTTTGGCGCGCTCCATCAATGGCTGCGGCACGCGGGAATAAATCAGATAACCGTTTTCGATAGTCCAGTAAAGGCGCGTGTTAAGCTTTGAAAGTGGAACGTAAAAGCTTCCAGTTGTCGCCGTAGACACAAATTCCGACTCTTCTTCTTCCATCATTTTAAAGCTTAACGAATGAATTTCTTTGCCTTGATGCTTGGTCACCTGATAGTTGCCTTGAGCATTCTTGACCAGGCTATCAATGATCTGCTGCATCAATTCCGGATCATTCACTTTAGTCACCGTGAAGCCACCAACGTCATCACGGAAATAAACCAACTCTGGACCAAATATGCCGGCCAACTGCTCAACACTAAAGCCGAGGTTTTCCATAACCAGCTGGTTAAGCTCTTCAAGGCTATCTTCTTCCCCACCTTGAGCTTTATTGATGCTATCAAATAAACGCACCTGCTCTTCATAGGTCGGAATCGACAACATCACCATTGTGCGCGGCGTACCCACTGTCTTGATATCGAAATCATTGTTAACCGCTGGAATAAAATCACGAATCCCCACCTTTGGCATATCAACCAGCATGGTCAAACGCGTTTTACCGTTGCTAACACCATAACCAAAACCGATGGCATTCATCTGGTCGAGGCCATATTCCTTAAGTTCTGCTAGCTGCTGAGGTGGCAAACTCATGGTCAACATGGGCATCACCTGTTTAGTGTTAACCCAGCCGAATAACCCTTTGCCGCTGCTATCGATTCGATTTTGAATATCCTGCATGGCGTGTTTAGGGTTGTCTTTCAGCGACTCCATAACGTTGCTCAAGACCGTAAATGAAGTGGCGAAACCCGTTGCCATAACAAACTGCTGAGTTTTCGCATCATACTGATAACGTGCCATAGCACCTGGCATGGAGAAAGAACCGGTTCCATCATCATTTGCCGTGTGCTGGATTCCCTGAGACTTTAAGTCTGCGGTTAGCGCCACTAACGTATCGTTAAATGCCTTGTTGTCGGCAAAGTTAAAGCGCGTGGCATACACCATGACTGGCATTGGCTTACCCGCTGACTCTTGGATGAAAGCTACTTCAAGCGGTGATGTCATGTGTTCAACGAACAGCTTCGCCACAGCATCAACCGGTGCTTCAAGATGACTCAAGATATTTTGATTAAGCGCAGTCTGAATCGCCTGAACCTGCTGATTATGAGCTTGGTTATTTTGTGCTAATTTAAAACCGTTGTCCTGTCCTGTGAACAGGAACCAGGCAGTTGGCACGCGCGTATACGCAACGGTGCTGTCCGGAAGTGATGCCTGCAACCAGGCAGCTTGAACTAATGGTTTGTCGGCTGGTTTAACCGTCTCTTTTTTATCGTCTGAGCAAGCCGCCACAAAAAGTACCAAACTTGCCGCCGCAATGGCCCCAATAAAACGCTTCATTCTATTCCCTCTTTTGTTATGGTCATTAAGTCGCTAATGTATGATTCAAAAAAACCTGCTTATTCTACCCCATAGGCCTATAGTGTGAAACATGGAACTAATTGACAGGTTCTTCACTCGAATCGCTTATAGTAAGTGCGTTAGCGCACGATAAAATTAAAGTGCATAAAACTACACCAAGGAAAAACATGACCATCCATAATAAAAGTTCGCGTTTGCTGATAGTGTTTCTGTCCATATTCTTGATACAGGCTTGTGGCATTAAGTTTTGGTATAACCGTATGGACTGGGTCGTGCCCTGGTATTTGGATGACTATGTTGAACTCAGCAGCCAGCAGGAAGACACACTCGAACAACTGCTGGAATTGAAAACAGAATGGCATCGTTCCAACGAGCTTCCCAAGTATGTCTCCATGCTCAACCGCATGGAAGCGGACATCAAGTCTGGCGCTATCCATCAGACCTATGACCGTTACCAACGTGATATACGCGGCTTTTATGACACCCTGCTTGATGAACTGGGGGACGATCTAGTTGCGCAAACTGCCAGCCTGACCGATGAACAGGTGAAGCAGTTGATGGATAACCTCGACAAAGAAGCTAAAGAACAATACGAAGAATTCAAAGAACTCACTGATGAAGAGCGACAGGAAGAAAGGCTCGAGCGACTCGAAGACAGC
>JAPHRL010000011.1 GCA_026195755.1 Kangiella sp.
CCTGATGATTATGAGACAGAAGTTCTCATTCCATTTGCAGAAATTATCACTCAACAAGTTGGCCGAGCATTGCAGTTCTTCTTTTCTGCAAGCGAGTTTAACTCAGTTAATGAAATTATCTTGGCGGGTGGTTGTGCCTCTATCGATGGTCTTGATGGAATGATTCAGGAGCATCTGGGGACTCCAACACGAGTTGCCAATCCTTTTGCTGAGATGTCGATTTCTTCTCACGTGAACACTCAGGCTTTAAGTGCGGATGCACCAGCGATGATGATAAGCTGTGGACTAGCACTAAGGAGTTTCGACTAATGGCACGCATTAACTTACTTGATTGGCGTGAGGAGTTACGCCAAGAGCGTCAAAAAGAGTTCTTTATTACTTTATTTTTAATGGTTGTTTTAGCTGGGCTAATCTGGTTCTTGGTTCATACGGTTATGGCCTCAAGAATCGAAAGCCAGCAAGCTCGTAATCAGTTTTTAGAAACGGAGCTTAGGCAACTGGATCGCCAAATTCAAGAAATAAACAAGCTAGAAAAACAGCGTGAAGAGTTGATCAAACGAATGGATTTGATTCAGGGTTTGCAGCAAAGTCGCCCCGAAGTTGTTCGTATGTTCGATGAGTTAGTTCATGTGGTTCCAGAGGGCATTAATTTAAGCTCATGGGAGCGCAAGGGGACAAACTTAACGTTTACCGGTCAGGCAGAAACTAATCCACGCATTTCTGAGTTTATGCGAAAAATGGATGCAGCAGAGCGGTTAAATACAAAGTCACTAAAAGATGTGAACAGAGATGAGAAAGGTGTTCCGGCACAGAACTTTGTGTTAGAGGCTGAGCAGCAAACGCCAGGCGTAGAAAATGTTCAACAGGAAGGAGGTCAATAATGGCTGATTTAAGTCAATACCAAGACTTTAATAACATTGGGTCATGGCCACTTCCAGGTAAAATCTTTGTTATCGTGGCCGTGATGCTGATCGTACTGGGGTTGGGCTATTATCTTGATACCAGCGACCAGGTTAGCGAACTTGAGTCCAAGCAGAGCAAAGAAACTCAGTTGATTGAAGAATTTAAAACCAAGTACAAAAAAGCTGCCAACTTACAGGCTTATCGTGATCAAATGGCTGAGATGCAGGAAACTTTTAAAGGACTATTGCAGCAACTGCCACGCAACACAGAAATCCCAGGCCTTTTGGATGAGATTTCTTATGCCGCAACCGGTGCTGGTATTGAATTGATTTCACATAAGTACTTGGATGAGGTCAAAAAAGAGTTCTATATTGAGAAACCAATTCAGATTTTAGCGACTGGTAGTTATCACCAAATTGCAGATTTGTCAGTCGTGTTTCTGGTTTGCCTCGGATTGTTACCTTGCATGACTTTAAAATTGAGCCAGCGAGTTCATCAGCAAGTGGCAGAGGGGGTTCAAGACCAGATGCTGGGGGGGCAGAGCGCTTAAGCTTCAGTGTACTTGCCAAAACTTATCGTTATGAATCAGAGGATGAGCAGCAGTGAGTTACCGTAATAACAAATTCGCAATCCTACTGGGGTTGTCAGTGATGATGGGGATGCTTTCAGGTTGTGAGGACGCTGATTTATCTAATCTGCAGGCACAGGTTCAAAAAATTAAGGATGAAACGCCGACTAGCGTACCTCCATTACCAGAAGTGAAACCCTACGAGCCATTTTCGTACTCTGCTTCAGATATGCGTAGTCCATTTGCAAGCCTGGACCCCGAGTTTGAGAGCCGCCTTCTGCAAATTGATGCTGATTGTGTTTCTGACATTAAACCAGATCCTAACCGTCGCAAGCAGGAATTAGAAAAGTATGGTCTTGAGGCATTACAGTATGTAGGCCTGATTTCCAATAACAAAGAGCACCGAGGACTAGTAAAAGTACTAACTGGCGACAGTGCAGGTGTCATACAACCTGTTTATGAAGGTGGGTACATAGGTTTAGATGATGGGCGAATCACTAATATTGATAGTAATCAGATTACTATTGAAGCCATAGTTCCCAATGGCCGTGGGTGTTGGGAAGCTCGAACACAATACCTTGTCTTAGGGCAGTAGGGGGCTGGACTATGAATAATACAAACCATTTATGGACACACAAGTCACAATTGGGTAAATCGACTATGTTGACAAAGACTACTACATTTATAAAAAGTTGTTCGGTGTTCGCTTTTGCGATGCTCGTAACTTGGAGCGTTGACGCCAGTCAGCTTGAATCAATTAATTATAATGTTCTGCCGGGCGATAAGGTGCAACTGAGAATGACTTATTCAGATGTGCCCCCAAATCCGCAAGAATTCACGACCGCCAATCCAGCGAGAATTTCAATGGATTTTGAGGGTGTAGACTCAGGTTTGGACTTTAAAACTAAAGATATTGGTGTTGGCGTAGTTAACTCAGTAACTGCCATCCAAGCTCAGGGTAGAACTCGAGTTGTTGTCAACTTGTCCGAGCTCGTTGCTTATAACAGCCAGATTGAAGGTAATGACTTCGTAGTCACCTTGGAGCAAGGAAATCAAGTAACTGCTGGAGCTGATAAGCCCTCACGTAGCGCGAGTTATAGTGCTGGCACGGGCTATGACATTTCAGGTATTGACTTCCGTCGTGGAGTAAATGGTGAAGGTCGTGTATTAGTCAACTTGGGTAACCCTAATGTTTCAGTAGATCTACGCCAGGAAGGACGAACTGTTATTGCTGATTTTATGGGGGCAGATATTGACCCTGCATTTATCCGTCGTCTTGATGTTATTGATTTTGGAACACCCGCTCAAATTGTTGAAACATCAACTCGTGGCAACGCGGTGCGCTTAGCTATTCGTGCTAATGATTCCTTTGAATACTTAGCTTATCAGGCTAATGAACAATACACGATTGAGCTTAAGCCTTTGACTCAGCAAGAAATTGAAAAGCGTGAGCGTGAACAGCCAAAGTATTCTGGTGAAAAGCTGACATTACAATTTCAAGATATGGATCTTAAAGCCATCTTACATACGTTAGGTGATTTTGCAGGTATCAATATTGTGATCAGTGATGACGTTCAAGGTTCTATGGCTCTTAACCTGGTCAACGTGCCTTGGGACCAAGCTCTTGATATTATTTTGAAGTCAAAGGGGTTGGGCAAGCGTCAGGAAGGAAATGTCATGATGATTGCGCCTGCTGATGTTATCGCACAGCGTGAACAGCAAGAGCTAGAGGCTAACCAACAGCAGGAAGAGTTAGCGCCATTGCGCAGTGAGCTTATACAGGTCAACTATGCAAAAGCTTCTGAAATTGCGGCAATTTTACAAGCTGGCTTAGAAGGAGCTGGGGATAGCAAGGCCGTTGGTGTTTTGTCTGACCGTGGTTCTGTATCAATCGATCCAAGAACCAATACCATACTGGTTCAGGATGTAGCATCAAAGTTAGAGGATGTGCGTCGATTAGTTGCTCAACTGGACATTCCGGTTAGACAAGTGCTAATTGAAGCTAGAATAGTAACTGCTGATGATGGTTTTGCCCGTGACCTCGGTGCTCGCTTTGGTGTAAGTGATTCAATGAACTCCAATGAGGTTGATGGTGACTTTAATGTAAATCTACCTATCGCAAACCCTGCGGGTTCTTTGGGTTTGTCATTTGCCCGCTTACAAGATGGTATTGTGGTCGATATGGAGCTTTCAGCACTTGAGTCCGAGAACCGAGGTGAAGTGGTCGCAAGTCCTAAAGTAATTACCGCAAATCAGAAAGAGGCTTACATTAAAGCTGGTGAGGAAATTCCTTATCAACAAAGTTCTGGCGGTGCTGGTGGTCAAACTACTATTCAATTTAAAGAAGCTGTGCTTGAACTACGTGTCACACCGCAAATCACACCGGATGGTAACGTCATATTGGATTTGCTAATAGTCCAAGATACCAGAGGCGATGCGTTAATTTTTGATGGTGTTGCAGCTGCTCCGGCTATCAATACGCAAGAAGTAGGCACTCAAGTGCTGGTTCGTAACGGTGAGACTATTGTTCTTGGTGGTATTTTCCAACATAGAACTACCTATGATGAGTCGAAAGTACCATTATTAGGCGATATCCCGCTATTGGGTTGGCTGTTTAGAAATACTCAGCGCGAAGATACCAAACAAGAACTGCTCATATTCGTAACACCAAAAGTTATTGAGCAGGGCTTGAAAAACTAATACCTCGTACCCAATTACTGAAAACCCAGGTATAATTCGCAAGCCTGGGTTTTTGGTTTTTATCTGTTTTGGTAATCGAAGAGTTCAAAAAATACAATGAAAGGTAAGCGCAATATCTTTTTAGTGGGCCCTATGGGTGCCGGTAAAACAACAATCGGCAAGCAGTTGGCTGAAATACTGAAACTTGAGTTTGTGGATAGTGATCACGAGCTTGAGGATCGTACTGGTGCACCAATTGATTGGATCTTTGATATTGAAGGCGAAGATGGTTTTCGCAAGAGAGAAGAGGCCATTCTGGAGGAGCTAACTCAAAGACAAGGTATTGTTTTAGCTACTGGTGGTGGAGCCATAGTGTCAGATAAAAGTCGAAACTTCCTGGCTGCAAGGGGAGTGGTGGTTTATCTGGAGACTTCTATTGAGCAACAGCTTGAAAGAACCCGACGTGATAAAAGACGACCATTAATTCAAAACGATAATCCGCGTGCTACATTGGAAGACTTAATGAAAGAGCGCGAACCACTATATCTGGAAATTGCGGATTTAACTGTCGCAACCAATATCAGTTCTGTTAAGTCAGTGGCAAAAGAAATCGTAGAGTTGATGGAACAACCTATAGCATAAAAGCCGTAACTCATTGAAAATTATCGACTTATCTTTTGAAACTGAGCTGTCTCATTATAAGATATTAATAGGCAAAGATCTTTTTAAGAAAGAGATCTTTGCTGATGCCTTAACAGGCGACTCCGTATTCATTGTTTCAAACGAAACCGTTGCCCCACTTTATTTAGAACCCCTAACGAGTGCCTTCAGTGACTATAAAGTGCATACTTATTTATTGCCTGATGGTGAAGAGTACAAAACATTAGAGTATTGGCAGTGCTTGTTAGGTGAGATGATTAAAGTTGGATTGCGTCGTAACGATACAGTAATCGCATTAGGTGGTGGTGTTATTGGGGATATTGCTGGTTTTGCAGCAGCGACTCTCAATCGTGGTATGTCGGTAATTCAAGTGCCCACAACGCTACTGTCATTGGTTGACTCTTCCGTAGGTGGAAAAACCGCAGTAAATCATCCTCTGGGAAAAAATCTTATCGGGGCTTTTCATCAGCCCAGCCTGGTTGTTTCTGATATATCCACTCTAAGTAGCTTACCCCGTCGCCAGTATTTGGCAGGCATTAGTGAAATTATTAAAGCTAGTATCATTGCTGACAGTGAATTTTTTGAATGGCTGAATAGTAATGTATCCTCAATTTTAGCTCTGAAAGACCCTACCATATCAGAAATGGTGGAACGAGCCTGCCGAATCAAGGCAGATATCGTGGCTTTAGATGCTAAAGAAAGTGGGGTGCGAGCCTGGCTAAATTTGGGGCACACTTTTGGTCATGCAATTGAAACCTGTGCAGGATACGGTGCACTCTTACATGGCGAAGCGGTGTCAATAGGTATCTGTCTTGCTGCGAAGTTTAACTATGAACGGCAAGGTCTATCTAAAGCTGACTATGAGAAGATAACCTGCTTAATTGATAAGTTTGGCTTACCTGGCAAAATTCCAACAGGCTTGAAGTCGTCCGAACTAATAAGCGCTATGCGTTTAGACAAGAAGAATAGCAGTGAAATGCTGACCCTTATTTTGCCAGCGAAAGTGGGTCGGGTTATGATTAATAAAGCTGTAAGCGTTGATGAAGTAGAAAATTTCTTAATCAAGCAAATCGACTAGGCGATACTTCCATGGTATTTCAACTGACCAAAAGTAAAAATCCATTTGCCAAAGAGCAAAGAGTACTGTTTCTGCCTGAAAGTTGGAAGCGACTCATTTCAGTGGTTCGACATAAGGCTATTAACGGCGGATATACACTGATTGAGGGTGATTTTGGAGCAGGAAAAAGTACCTTTGGAATGATACTGGAAAAGCGGCTTTTATTGGATGAGTCTGTTAATTGCCAAAGAGTTCAGGTTCATCCATTAAGCACTTTTGATCAGATTTGCAATCAATTGCCAAAAGAACGTAACAAGCCTTTAGTTGTTGTGGTGGATGATGCGCATGAAGCTTCGACCAGCCTATTGGTGCATTTAACTGAGTCCATGGATAACATTTTCTGGCTATTACTCGGAGAAGCGGGTACCAGTGAGCGTGTTTCTGATTTTTATAATAATCACGTTACTCTTCCTTTGTTCACTAAACAGGACTGCTACGAGTTCTTGTTAAAACAATTACATGACCGCCCTAAAATGATGCAGTTGTCGCAAATGCAAAGTGATACTATTTGGTATGCTTCAAAGGGATTGCCTAAGCTAATCATAGAGCAGGCCGAGAAAAGCCAACAGCGGCTTGTTGGAGGATATGAGAGCAATGAATCCTTCGAAAAAGCAGATAAAGGTTGGTGGACTAGTGCTATTTTAGGCATTGCCGTGGTGGTCTTCATTGTAGCTCTGATCGTTACAGATTCTGGTGACCCTAAATCCTCCGACTTACTCAATCAGAAGTTGGATGTGATTGAAGATGAGTCCACTGATGATGTGGATGTAAAAGGTCAGCCTGGAGAGACTACAGTGGACTCAGAGGGCCTGAAATCCTCTGAGTTAGAGAATGCGGTATCCGATCCGATCGCTGAAATAGCGTTATCAGAGCCTGAGCCAGCTCCGACAGAATTAGTCGTTGCCTCTAAGCCTGACTTTGAGCAATGGTTTGAAGCTCAATCTCGAGACCACTATAGCATTCAGCTATATTCCAACTCTAAGCAGCAGGCTGCTAAAGACTTTCAACAATCATTAGACCTGGCTGATAGCTATGTCTATAAAGCAATGGTAAATAATGACGTTCGTTATCGAGTCTTGTGGGGGGCGTACGCAACTCGAGCTGAAGCCGAACAGGCTGTAATGTCGCTGCCTACCCATATTTTGAATCAACAGCCATGGATAAGGCCTTTTTCAGCTATTGCGAGTGAGATAAGTCAGTAAAATACCAGATTGGGCTGTTTTAGGTCGTTATAATCTTTATAATAGCTCCCATGACAATGGCCAACTGACAACATTATGAGCCACCCTCTAAAAAACGAACGTTACCTGAAAGCCTGTTTACAACAACCTGTCGATAGAACCCCCATCTGGATGATGCGCCAAGCTGGGCGCTACTTGCCTGAGTACCGTCAATTAAGAGCTGAAGCGGGTAGCTTTATGGATTTATGTACCAATCCAGAGCTTGCTTGCGAAGTGACCTTACAACCCCTCAGACGCTATCCTCTAGATGCAGCGATTTTATTTTCGGATATTCTAACCATACCCGATGCAATGGGTTTGGGCCTATACTTCACACCTGGGGAAGGCCCAGCTTTCCATAAGCCGATTAAATCTGAAGCCGATGTTAAGGCTTTGTCGATCCCTGATCCTCATCAAGAGTTAAAGTATGTCACTGATGCGGTTTCAACGATTCGTCGTGAATTAAAAGGCGAAGTACCATTAATTGGCTTTTCTGGCAGCCCTTGGACTCTGGCGACCTACATGGTCGAGGGCGGTACCACCAAAAACTTCTCGGAAGTAAAGGGCATGATGTACCGTCACCCAACGGTTATGCATCAATTGTTGGATAAGTTAGCAGATTCAATTATTTTATACCTGAATGCACAAGTTGAATCAGGCGCACAGGCTTTGATGATATTTGACACTTGGGGCGGTGTTTTAAGTCCGAGAGATTATCAGGAGTTTTCACTGCGCTATATGCAGAAAATTGTTGATGGTTTGAAGCGTGATCACGAAGGTCATAAAATTCCAGTAACCTTGTTTACAAAAGGTGGCGGAGCATGGTTGGATATAATGGCAGCAACAGGATGTGATTGTCTGGGTGTTGATTGGACCACAGACTTAGCCGATGCAAGAGCTAAAGTTGCCGGTAAGGTAGCATTGCAGGGCAATATGGACCCATCCATATTGTATGCCGAAGATGACCGTATCCGGGACGAAGTGGCGACGATATTGGCCAGCTATGGTAAAGGATCAGGTCATGTATTTAATTTAGGTCATGGTATACACCAAACGGTTGACCCTGCTAAAGCCGGTGTTTTCATTAATTCAGTCCACGAGTTGAGTAAGGCATATCATTCATAACAGAAAAGTAAATTAGTATGCGCAAGGAAAGTGACTTCAATCCGCCATGGTGGCTTAGCAATCGTCACCTACAGACATTCTGGGCTCCACTGAGCCCTAAAATCCCATTACCTAAACTCCACCGCCAAAGAGTGGAACTTGAGGATGGTGACTTTATTGATATTGACTGGTTGAACCCTAATCGAAATGCCCCGACTGTGGTCTTATTGCATGGGCTCGAAGGAGGGATTGATTCACCTTATTTGCGCAGAATGTTGTTCAAAATCCATCAGCGTCGTTGGCGCGGTGTGCTGGTTTATTGGCGTGGATGTAGTGGCGAAATGAACCGGCTTGATAAAACTTACCATTCCGGCCGAAGCGAAGACCTGCATCAAGTGTTGCAACATGTTGAAGCTGAAATTAACGCTAAGAAAGGTGACGAACCGCGAAGTGAAAAGATATTCGTTGCGGGCTACTCATTGGGTGCTAATGTTTTACTGAAATGGCTTGGTGAGCAGGGCGATAAGGCAAATATCACTGCTGGTTGTGCAGTTTCAACCCCCTTCAATTTATCCATTTGTGCAGATTCCATTGACCATGGATTTTCAAAAATTTATAAACACTATTTGCTAACAGCGCTTAAGCGTAAAATAGTCACTAAATTTGAGCCTCCTGAACTATTAAAAAAACTTAATTTAACACTCAAAGACTTGATGCTTATTGGCTCATTTAGAGAGTTTGATGATCGTGTCTCATCACGACTGAATGAGTTTGAGGATGCTGAAGATTATTATCGTCAAGCATCGAGTATCAATTATTTAAAAACTATTACTAAGCCTGCTTTAATTTTACATGCTCAAGATGATCCTTTTATGTCGCCAGATATTATCCCAACTGACGATCAGCTTTCTGATAGTCTAGAGTTGAGAGTGAGCTCGCACGGCGGGCATGTGGGATTTGTCAATGAGGCCAGTATAGGTAGCGCCAGTTTCTTTCTTGAAAAAACCATACTGAATTACTTCGACCGATTTATTTAAGAAAAAGGATTGGTCTTTTCAAGCATCAATTGCTTATAGATTTACCGCCCAAATTTGCTATGCTGAGTTTATTATTGATTCTATGAAGCATGGTAATGAAACAGGAATTTAACCACTTTAGGCAATTAGCCTTTGAGCAGTCCTATCCAGCTATTTCAGAACGGCGCAAAGTATTAAAGCAATTAAAAAATATGCTGCTCAAAAATGAGCAGTTAATTATTAAAGCAATTAATGAAGATTTTTCTTACCGAGAACCATTTGAAACACAAGTCGCCGAAATCTTCCCTTCCATAAAAACGATTCAGCATGCTTGTAAGAATGTTACAAGCTGGGTGAGCCCTGAAAAACGTAAGGTGAGCCTCTGGTTCAAGCCTGCAACGGCTAAAGTTATGTATCAGCCGCTAGGAGTGGTGGGTGTCATTGTCCCCTGGAATTATCCGCTCTACCTTGCCATAGGCCCAATCGTCGCGGCTATTGCTGCGGGGAACCGAGTTATGGTCAAGATGTCTGAGTTCACCCCGGGCTTTAGTCAATTATTTGCTCAACTTTGTAACAAGTATATTGATAAAGGGTGGATTGGTGTTATTAATGGTGATGCAGAGGTCGCTGCTAAATTTTCTGGCTTACCATTTGATCATCTACTGTTTACTGGCTCAACTGACATAGGCAAGAAAGTTATGGCTGCAGCCAGTAAGAATTTAACACCAGTAACATTGGAGCTGGGTGGTAAATCGCCAACGATTATTGATGAAGGTTATCCGCTTGAGAAAGGCGTTGAGAAATTATTATTTGGTAAATTACTCAATTCGGGACAAACTTGCCTGGCTCCGGATTACCTCTTTGTCCATCAATCCCACAAAGAAAACTTCATAACAACTTGCAAGTCTGTGGCCAACACTTTTTACCCTGACTGGAAGCGTGCTCAGTACACTTCCATGATTAATAATAAACAATGGGAGCGTCATCAGCATCTACTGGATGATGCAAAAAATAAAGGTGCTGAACTTGTGTCTCTTTTTTCTGACTCGGAAACCACAGGTAGAAAGCAGCCTCCCTGCTTGGTAATGGGAGCTGATGATGACATGCTGATTATGCAGCAGGAAATTTTTGGACCGTCATTACCTGTATTCTTTTTTGATTCTATCGATGAGGTTATCAAATCCATCAAGCAGCGACCTCGTCCATTAGCATTGTATCTGTTGTCAAATGATAAGAATCACTTTAATAGGCTGATGACCGAGACTCATTCAGGCGGCGTTACCGTTAATGATACGATTCTACATGTTAGTCAGGAAAGTCTTCCTTTCGGTGGTGTTGGAGCCAGTGGTATGGGTCATTACCATGGTATAGAAGGTTTCAAAACGTTTTCTCATGCTAAGAGTATCTTTAAGCAATCTCGATTCGCCAGTTCTAAGTTGATTTACCCTCCTTATGGTAAGCTCAGTAAATTGCTATATCGACTAATGAGAGGTCGGTAAAAGAAGTTAATGATGAAGAATATTGATACTCCTGAAGTAAATAAAACTCGCCGGACAATTCTTAAAAGTTCTTTATGGGGTAGCTTGGCTATCGCTTCAGGGATTAGTATTTGGCAGTTGTCATTAACAGAGTCTGTCGAGGCACTGGAAGGTGATGACCACCCTTATCGATTTCTAACTCTAGATGAGCGGATGCTTTTATGGGCGCTCATTCCTGCTTATCTTTATCCTGCTGTGCAGCAAGGTGACGATAAGTTGAAGTTAGTCATATTACAAAATATAGACGGTGCAATTAGCGGTTTGCCTCAATCAACACAAGATGAATTAAGGCAACTCTTTAGCCTGCTGAGTTTCCAGTTAAGTAAGGCTCTGGTTGCGGGGATTTGGACACGCTGGAATAAAGCCAGCATAGATTCATTACAATTTTTCTTGGCTAGTTGGCAAGAGAGCTATCTGGCACTGCTACGCACTGGTTACCTCGGCCTGCATCAAATTATTATGGGCTCCTATTATGGTGAGCCAATGAGTTGGCAGTTGATTGGCTATCCTGGCCCACCTCAATTCAATTTACCCGAATCCTTTTATGACAATATCTAATGCATTAGATGCGGCAACATTACAGCAAGAAAGCCTGTCAGCGGATGTTGTGATTATTGGCAGTGGGGCAGGTGGTGGGGTTAGCGCAGAAATCTTTGCTGCAGCCGGTTACCAAGTTTTATTGATCGAGGAAGGGCCTCTTAAGACAGCGCGTGATTTTAAAATGCGCGAAAAAGATGCTTACCCACAACTCTATCAAGAGTCAGCGGGGCGTAAGACCTTAGATAAAGCGATCAATATTCTGCAAGGGCGTTCAGTTGGCGGATCCACCACGGTTAACTGGACCACTAGTTTTAGAACACCAGAGCAAACCTTGTTGCATTGGAAAAATAATTTTGGCATAGAGGCTCATAATCAAAAGTCGCTCACTCCCTGGTTTGAAACAATGGAGCAGCGATTGAATATTGAGCCTTGGAAAGTACCAGCCAATGCAAATAATCAAACTATTGCAAACGGTGCCGAAAAGTTGGGCTGGTCTCATTCAAGCATCGCACGAAATGTTAAAGGTTGTGCCAATCTGGGTTATTGCGGATTGGGTTGCCCAATCAATGCAAAGCAATCGATGTTAACCACGACCATCCCCGCAGCGTTGAAAGCTGGAGCGAAGCTACTTTACAAAGCCAGAGTCGAGCGAATTAATTATCAGCGGGGGAGAGTAACGGGGTGTGAACTGGTAGCGATGGATGACTTTGGCCAGCCGATGCCAAACCGCAACATTAGTGTGGTAGCGTCGCTGGTCATATTAAGCGGAGGGGCGATTGGCTCGCCTGCTGTGTTATTACGCTCACAGGTTCCTGATCCCCATAAATTGATTGGGAAAAGAACATTCCTGCATCCGACCGTCATTAGCGCAGCAGTTATGCCTGAAGCAGTTAATGGTTATGCCGGAGCACCGCAAAGCATTTACAGCGATCATTTCTTATGGCCTGACAATGACGATATGGGGTTTAAGATTGAAGCTGCGCCACTTCATCCGCTACTAACCTCAACCGTATTAACAAGCTTTGGCCAGCAGCACTTTGGCTTGATGCAGCAGTTTCCGCATATTCAGGGCTCGATTGCGTTGCTACGAGATGGCTTTGATGAGCGCAGTGTTGGCGGTGAAGTGATACTGGATGATTATGGTTATCCAAAATTGAGTTATGAACTCAATGATTACTTCTGGAGCAGCGCACGAAAAGCTCTATTGGCAATGGCTGAATTACAGTTTGCCGCGGGTGCAGAGCAGGTATTACCGCTTCACCTGTATTCGCAACCCTATACCGACTGGGGGCAGGCAAAATCAGCGATAGAGGAACTGCCCATGAAATCGCTCAAAGCACTGGTATTCAGTGCTCATGTTATGGGTGGCTGCGCTATGGGTAGTGATCCAAAACGCTCTGTGGTTGACGAGGCGGGGCGTTTTCATCACCTTAAAGGCCTCTATATCTTTGATGGCTCAATTTTCCCCACCAGCATAGGGGCTAACCCACAATTGTCGATTTATGGCATGGTGGCAAAGCTGGCCAGTGAGTTAGTGTCAGCCTCTAGGATTTCCTAGTCCTTTTCAGTAAGATGGCGTTTTGATTGCAGGTCGATATTATGATGAAGAAAGTGTTATACCCAGGGACTTTCGACCCCATTACCAAAGGTCATATGGACTTAGTGGATCGGGCCTGTCGCCTGTTTGACAAGGTGGTGATCGCGATTGCTCATAGTCCCTCAAAAAAGCCTTTATTCAGTCTCGATGAGCGGGTCGATATGGTGCGCATGATCTTTGCCGATAACCCGCAGGTAGAGGTATTGGGTTTTCGTGGTTTGCTGGCAAATTTTGCTAAAAAAAATGAAGCGATAGCTATTTTACGGGGCATTCGAGCTGTATCAGACTTTGAGTTTGAGTTTCAGCTTGCCAATATGAATCGTCATCTTGATCCTGATTTAGAATCGGTTTTCTTGACGCCATCTGAGAAATACTCATATATTTCATCATCGCTGGTGCGCGAGGTTGCGTCTCTAGGCGGAGATATTTCTGCGTTCGTAGATGAACGCGTGGAACAGGCGCTTTTAGAAAAGTTTAAGTCTTAATTGATAGCTTCTTTATACAAAAATATTATGGCTTGAACACTCGAACTTAATCGCCATATAAGCGATAATAGCAAAGTGACTTGCGTAATAGACAGAGATTAACGACCCTTATGGCATTAAAAATTACTGACGAATGCATTAATTGTGATGTTTGTGAGCCTGAGTGTCCCAATGAGGCCATTTATCAGGGAGAAGAGATTTATGAAATCGACCCCGATAAATGTACCGAGTGTGTGGGCCACTATGATGAGCCGCAATGTCAGCAGGTATGCCCTGTGGACTGTATTCCACTGGATGAAGAGCACGCTGAAACTAACGAAGAATTGATCGTTAAGTACGAAAGGTTAACCGGCAATAAGTTTGTTGGTTAATTATTTTTCTGTTGGAATTACAGGGCGACGAAAGTCGCCTTTTTTTATCACATAAACTTTATGCCTAACCTTACTCTTAAAGAGTGGCTTGCTGAGCAACCATTCACTCTAACTCTATCCTCAGGATTTTTTGGCTTTTTTGCTCATGCTGGGCTAATGCAAGCCTTGGAGGAGGCTCAACTGTTACCACAAAAGTTAACCGGCTCTAGTGCGGGGGCGCTTATTGCCGGATGTTGGGCGGGCGGTATGAGTTCAGATAATATTAAAGCTCTCCTGTTTAGTCTTAAGCGCTCTGACTTTTGGGACCCCGGACTAGGTTTAGGATTGCTTAAAGGCGATAAATTCCGTCAGCTACTGGCAGACTCTTTGTCGGCCAATAGTTTTGCAGATTGTCGTTCGAAGTTGGCGCTGTCGGCGTATTCAATCGATAGCAAGCAGACAAGAGTCTTACGCAATGGCGATCTGGTTTCGGCCATATATGCTTCTTGCGCGATTCCATTCATGTTCCAGCCCATTGTTATCGATGAACATCGTTTATTAGATGGTGGCATAAAGGATAGACCGGCTCTTCTAGGAACTGAGCAGGGTGAGCGGATTTTTTATCATCATATCGCTTCAAAATCGCCCTGGCGGCGCAAAAATGACTCTGCGATACAGGTCCCAGCTCGCGACAACTTAACCAGCCTGGTTATCCATGATTTACCTCGTTCAGGGCCATTTAAATTAGAGGTTGGGAGAGAGGCTTATCTATTAGCATATAAAGCAGCTCAACGGGCATTGGAGATGCCGATCATTAATAGCAATGTCAGTGTCGTACCTTAGCTTTTGTATTAATCGTTAAAAGACTTGTAGACAGTATTCTCCCGACTAATCTAGAATAACCTCTCCTTTATTGTGTGACTGTTTGGCGTCCTGTTGAGCGATGAGCACCAATCCTTGTATGACGTGTGGCGCATGTTGCGCAACTTTTCGCGTATCTTTTTATTGGGGTGAAACCACCCTGGCACCCTATGGGCAAGTTCCAGCTGAATTAACCGAAAAGGTAAGTCCGCAACGTGTCTGTATGTCGGGTACGCAGGCTTCCAATCCACGCTGTGTGGCGTTAGAGGGTGCTATAGGACAAGATGCCATATGCAGTATCTATAGCGATAGACCAAGCCCCTGTAGGGATTTCGAAATTAATTTTGAAGGTGTTAATCCGGCCTGTGATCGAGCTCGGTCACGTTATGGATTGGTGCCAATTCATGTGGTGCAGATAGAGTCGGAAAATAACGATTTTGAAATAGTTGCCTAAAGGTGGCGGTGATGATTGATGGCCTATCATTATACAGGCTCTTGAGGCGATTCCATTTCCACAATAATGGGCCAACGGCCTTGCATGATCACATGACCGACATAACGCTTAGCACCATCTGTAGCAAACTCAAATTGATAGCGACGAAGAAAGCGCCATTTTCCCTCTGAGTTTTTATCAAAATACACTTTTTTTAAAGCAACATAGCCATCCAAGTTTTGCACATAAGCATCCTTACAGGCTTTGAGCGCCACTTTATGTGCCTGCTCACTGATGCGGCTGTTATAGAGCCAAAAACCGATGCCCAGAGCGATGACTAAAATGACAAGTAAGTTCAGCATGTATTTTGTTTGCCGTTCGATAAGAGGATAAGAAGTCTAGATAAGACAAAGGCGGCTAAAGCCGCCTTCTTTGCATAGCTGGTAATTGCTGTTATTTGCCCACTATCCATTTAGCAACATTAACTTTGCTAACACCGGCTTCCTTGGCTTGGTCAACTGCAGCAATCAGTACTTCGTTATAAGCATCTTCATGAACGCGAACTAAAACTGGAGAGCGTGGATCGACTGCCAGTTGAGTTTCGATATTGGCACGAATCGCCTCTTTATCGATAGTACGTTCATTCATAATGACATTGCTCCCTTCATCGATTGAAACCACAATCAATGGTGGAGGGTTTTCAGGTGGAGTGGTGTCCTGATTAGTTGTAGGACGGGCCACATCTACCGCTGCCTCTTTAACAAATGAGGTTGTTACGATGAAGAAAATCAACATGATAAAGACGATGTCTAGCATCGGCGTCATATCAATTGAGGTTTCATCATCATCTCTATTTCTTTTATTACGCATATTTCTCTAATCCTATCGCTCTGTCTGTTTGTATGAGACTAAGTTTATACAACTAAGCCAACCCTACAAAGTTACATCTGGGCGACAAATTCACCAATTCATCAAGTATAGCTGGCACATTAAATGTGATCCAGAACTAAATGTCTAGTGTAAATTTAGTAAAAGCCACTTCCCTTATGACGCTTACCAGCGGGTAACGCTAACCCGTTGAATTCCTGCCTGCTTAGCGTGGTCCAAAGCACCGATTAGCGTTTCATGTTGAGCCATTTCATTGACTCGAATCAATAATGGAGCTTTGGGAGAATTGACCAGCTGACTTTCAATGTTGGCTCGAACAGCCTCTATGTCAATGATTCTATTATTAAAAATGACCTGACTATTTTCATTAATACTGACTAAAATTGGTTTCTCGCCTTGCTCGCAGTTAGCCTGGCATTGGTTACTTGGTCGAGCAATATCTACCGCCTGGGCTTTGACGAAACTGGTAGTGACAATGAAAAAAAGCAGCATAATAAAAACGATATCTAGCAGAGGTGTCATATCCACTTTCGCCTCTGAGGTTGCGGCTTGATAGGTTTTGCTTTGAGTGTGTTTTAGCATGACTGACTCCTTGTTCTTCTTGCAGTAGCACAATAAGGACTTTTAGACGTCTATTTAAAGCCTCGCTTTCAACTTATCAGAAGTTTTACGAGGAAGCTAGCGCTTCGGACCTGTATTAGTGTCCGGTCTACCGTTGGCACTTGGGGCAGTAGAAGCTAGAGCGTTGGCCTATGACCTGTTTTTTGATGATGGCACCGCATTGGTTGCAGGGCAAATCAGCACGGCCATAAACATTTAACTGCTGAGCAAAGTAGCCTGGTGAGCCATCTGTTTGTGTGAAGTCTTTTAGGGTTGTCCCACCCTCACCAATCGCTTTTTGCAGCACGCTTTTGATAAAGCCAGCCAGCAAGTTGCAACGTGCCAGACTGACTCTATTGGCAGCCCGTTTGGGATGAATACCGCTCATAAATAGTGATTCACTGGCATAAATATTGCCGACGCCAACCACCACTTTATTGTTCATAATAGCGTTTTTAATCGAACCTTTGCGCTTGGCTAAAGCCTGATGTAGAGATTGTCCATCAAAGTCATCACTTAAGGGCTCCGGGCCAAGCTGACTGAGTACTTTCAGGGTTTCCCCTTTAGGCTGCCACAGGATGGCACCAAAGCGTCGCGGGTCGTTTAAACGTAAAGCGCTACGATCATCGAAGACCACTTCGAAATGATCATGTTTTTTTAAAGCAGTTTGCGCACTGACTACTCGCATAGTGCCAGACATGCCCAGATGCATGATTAGAGTGCCGGTTGGAAATTCCCAAAGCATATATTTGGCACGCCGCTTAATATCCCCCGAAGTAGCCCCAATCAGCTTGTTAGCTTCCGGTGCTATGGGCCAGCGCAGTTGAGACTGGTAGATATTTACCGCAGTAATTCGTTTGCCGACAATATGTGGTGCCAGGCCATTCTTGGTGGTTTCGACTTCAGGTAATTCGGGCATTAGAATTCAATGAAGGATATTTGGGGACAGATGTCTCATAGTATCGACTACAACGCAAAAAGCCCAGAGTAAACTGGGCTTTTACGTACATCGAAGCGTTTTCTTGGAGGCAGAAAACTTAAATATCTTAACGGTATAATAAGCAACCGTTTAAGCGGAACTACTTAATTTTAGCTTCTTTGTAGATAACATGTTGGCGAATGGTTGGATCAAACTTTTTGATCTCCATTTTGCCTGGCATGTTTTTCTTGTTTTTGTCTGTAGTGTAGAAGTGACCTGTACCGGCACTTGATACTAAACGGATTTTATCGCGCATCTTTATCGCTCCTTATACTTTTTCGCCACGAGCACGCAATTCAGTAAGCACAGTATCGATACCTTTTTTATCGATAACGCGCATACCTTTTGCAGATACACGTAATCTAACGAAACGCTTCTCACTCTCAACCCAGAAACGGTGAGAATGCAAATTAGGCAAGAAGCGACGCTTGGTTCTGTTCTTCGCGTGTGACACATTATTACCGGTCACTGGGCGCTTACCTGTTACCTGACAAACCTTAGCCATGGATAGCCTCCAAAAATAACTCAAAAAAACGATTTAAGCGCACGATGTTAGATATTCGGACATCGCAGCTCTTCAAATTGGGCGCACTTTATACCAGAAAGCTGCCTGCTTGACAACAAAACTCAGATCAAAAGGCCTGTTTCTGGCTTAATTTGTTGAATTTGGTCATTTGCGACTAATTTTCGGTATCTGCAGTCGTTTGGCCATTATAGTAGCCCGTGCTCAGCAAAGGAATAGCTACCGCCTTGGGCAACGATGATATGATCCAGCGTGCGGATGTCCAGCAAGCCAAGCGCCTCCTGTATTTTATCGGTAATATGGCGATCCGAAGGGCTTGGTTCGAGCGACCCGCTGGGATGGTTGTGAGCAAGAATAACTGCCGCTGCGTGATAAGTCAGAGCCTTTTCGACGATCACCCGGGGGTGTACTTCAGAGCTGTTTATTGTGCCCTGAAACAGGGTTTCTGAAGCAAGCAACTGGTGTTGGTTATTGAGAAACAGTGCGACAAATTGTTCACGCTTGTGATGACTGAGCAGGCTTTTTAAATATAGTTTGACGTCATTAGGGTTACTGAACGATTGGCTGTGTTGCAAGTTCTCCTGTAAATAGCGCCTGGAAAGCTCTAAACAAGCCTGTAATTGACAATATTTGGCACTACCAAGACCAAGGTGGCTGGTGAAGCTTTTTAGGTCTGCTTCAAGTAGTGCGCGTAAGCTACCAAACTCTCCGAGTAAGCGGCGGGCCAGATCAACCGCATTCAGGCCTTGTGTTCCGGTACGTAGGAAAATGGCCAAAAGCTCTGCATCTGAAAGGCTGGGCGGACCTTGGCGTAGCAATCGTTCTCTGGGCCTTTCGTCCTGCGGCCACTCCATTATTTTCATCTTTTTCCCTGTTTTTGTTATATCTTACGAAGTCACAAATGATAATTAAC
>JAPHRL010000186.1 GCA_026195755.1 Kangiella sp.
ACCATCAGGCTTAACCAGCTTGCGGCAGGCTTTGATAATAGACGATGGGTCGGGAACATGTTCGAGCATTTCAAGGCACGTTACCACATCGAACTGACCTGCATGCTGTTCAGCAAACTCTTCGGCGGTGATTTTTTGGTAATCGATTTTCAGCCCTGACTCAAGCATGTGAAGTTTCGCAACCTCAAGCGGCATTTCACCCATGTCGATACCGGTTGCCTGAGCACCTTCTTTGGCCATGGCTTCGGTTAAAATACCTCCGCCACAACCAATATCTAACACTTTCTTGCCTTGCAAGCCGTTCGCGTTATCCAGAATGAACTGTAAGCGTAGCGGGTTAATATCGTGCAGCGGCTTAAAGTCACCTTCTTTATCCCACCAGCGCGAAGCCATCTGTTCAAATTTGTTGATTTCGTGTTGATCAACATTCGCTTGCTGTTCAGTTGTTTTATTCATGATTAGGCTTGACCTTGAATTACGTTTTTCCAGTGGTTAGCTCGTTGAATCACTTCATCTATATCGATTCCAACCAACTGCTGATTGTTCAGTTTTATCGCGCCATTAATCCAGACATGGCTGACCTGTTCTCGGCCAGCAGTATAAACGATTTGTGAGACGGGGTCATAAACCGGTTGTGACTCAATGCTGTTTAAGTTGATAGCCGTTAGGTCGGCTGCTTTACCGACTTCAATGGAACCGATAGTGTCTTCCTGTCCTAGTGCTTTAGCGCCACCATAAGTTGCCGCATGTAGAATATCGTGCGCTGAGCAGGCCTGAGCCGATCCGGTAAAGACTTTACCCAGCAGGGCGGCGGATTTCATCTCTGCAAGCATATTTAAGTCATTGTTGCTGGCGTTACCATCGGTGCCGATCGCTATATTGACACCAGCGCTCATCAGCTCTTGCACAGGGCAAATGCCGCTGGCGAGCTTCATATTAGACTGAGGGCAGTGTGCTACAGATACACCATTTTGTACCAGCAACTCCATTTCGCCCCTTTGTAGTTGTGTCATATGCACGGCAATCAGGTTTGGGGTAATTAATCCTAGTTCTTGCAAACGCTTGATAGGGCGCTTACCAGTGGCCTTTAAGGCTTCTTTAACTTCGTGCGCCGTTTCATGCACATGCATGTGGACAGGAATGCCCAGTTCATTACTCAAAGTGGCGATTTTCTTAAGTGGATCATCGGAAACGGTGTAGGGCGCATGTGGGGCGAAGGCAAATTGAATCATATCGTGATGCTTGTAATCATCACGCAGTTGCAGGCCTTTCTTGAGATAATCCTCAGGACCATTACCCCACACCGAAGGGAAATCAAACATCAACATGCCTACCGTGGCACGCATCCCCAGATTGTGGGCGACCTTGGCGGTCATATTCGGCTGGAAGTACATATCATTGAAAGTGGTGGTGCCACAGCGGATCATTTCGGCTATCGCCAGCTTAAGACCATCTTCACAAAATTCATCGCTGACCCATTCTCGTTCAGCGGGCCAAATATGGTTCTCCAGCCAGATCATCAGCGGTAAATCATCGGCCAAACCTTTGAACAGACTCATAGCTGCGTGAGTATGAATATTGACTAAGCCGGGGATGAGGGCGTGATCGGTGAGTTGAAAGTGATGGTCGGTGGTGTATTTCGATAATACCTCAGCGGTGGGTATCAGCTCGAGAATGATGCCTTTGTCTACCACAACAGAATAATCGTTGAGAATTTTGTTCGATTTTTGACCATCGCGACTGACGGGAATAACCCATTTGGCGCTTATGATTTGTTCAACAGTTTGACTCACAGTCAGCTCTACAATATTTCAATGACTTAGGGTTGATGATTATACCTAACAAGTGGCAAAAGCTCACCTTTTAGTCAGTTTGTTTCATCGAGAGTGAAAAGCACGTCAAAGTCCAGCCATGACGGGGCTTTTAGCTGGATATTTAGTGGAATAAAATTAGCTTGAAAGAGGGCGTTGTGTTACAATTTTGCGCTTAAAAACATAAACCATACTGTTTGTGATAATTAATTATAACTATCAGATTTTAAAGGGTTTTTACAATGGGTGAACTTGCCAAAGAGATCCTCCCGATCAATATTGAAGACGAACTGAAAACTTCCTATCTTGATTATGCAATGAGTGTTATCGTCGGACGTGCATTACCTGACGTTCGTGATGGTCTAAAACCGGTTCATCGCCGTGTTTTATACGCTATGAGTGTGCTTGGAAATGACTTCAACAAGCCCTACAAAAAATCCGCTCGTGTAGTGGGTGACGTTATCGGTAAATACCATCCCCATGGTGATAGTGCGGTTTACGACACCATTGTGCGAATGGCTCAACCTTTCTCCTTACGCTACATGCTGGTCGATGGTCAGGGTAACTTTGGTTCGATTGACGGTGACTCAGCGGCTGCCATGCGTTATACCGAAGTCCGAATGGACAAATTAGCACATCAGTTATTGGCTGATCTGGACAAAGAAACGGTCGATTTTGAAGACAACTACGACGGATCTGAGTCAGAGCCTACAGTATTGCCCACTCGCGTACCTAACTTACTAATCAACGGTTCTTCCGGTATCGCTGTCGGTATGGCGACCAATATCCCGCCCCATAACTTGACAGAAGTTATCAATGGCTGTTTGGCCTTGATTGACAACCCTGATATCACGATCCCTGAATTGATGGAATACATCACGGGTCCCGATTTTCCAACGGCAGCCATTATTAATGGTCGCGCTGGCATCATTGACGCTTATCATACCGGGCGCGGTAAAATTTACCTGCGCTCACGTAGTCACGTTGAAACGGATGAAAAATCAGGCAAGCAATCGATTGTTGTGACCGAGTTGCCGTATCAGGTGAACAAGGCGCGTTTGATCGAAAAGATTGCTGAGCTGGTAAAAGAGAAAAAGATTGAAGGCATTACCGGTCTGCGTGATGAGTCAGACAAAGACGGTATGCGCATGGTGATTGAATTGCGTAAAGGTGAAGTGCCTGAAGTGGTACTTAATAACTTGTATGCGCAATCACAAATGCAGAATGTTTTTGGTATCAACATGGTGGCGTTAGATAACAATCAGCCTCGCTTGTTTAACCTGAAAGATGCGATTGATGCTTTCGTTACTCACCGACGCGAAGTGGTCACAAGACGTACCATTTTTGAATTGCGTAAAGCGCGTGAAAAAGCTCACGTGTTAGAAGGTTTAGCGATTGCCTTGGCCAATATTGATGAAATCATTGAGTTGATTAAGCAGTCACCGACACCTAAAGAAGCAAAAGAAGGTTTGATGACCCGTGGCTGGGAGCCAGGTCAGGTTAGCACCATGTTGGCGCGTGCAGGAACAGAAGCCTGTCGCCCAGAAGAGCTGGCTGCTGAGTTTGGTTTTCACGATGGTTTCTATAAGCTTTCTGATGCACAGGCGCAAGCCATTCTTGATTTACGTTTACACAAATTAACGGGCCTTGAGCACGATAAAATTTTAGGTGAGTACAAAGACTTATTAGGCCTTATCGAAGAGTTGTTGCGCATTCTTATGAGCACGGAGCGTTTGCTTGAAGTGATTCGTGAAGAGCTTGAAGAAGTTAAAGAAAATTTTGGGGATGGACGTCGCTCAGAGATTCTTGAAAGCAAGCTAGATTTAACCATTGCTGACCTTATCACTGAAGAAGATGTGGTGGTGACTTTATCGCATGAAGGCTATGTGAAATACCAAGCTTTATCGGAATATAAAGCTCAACGACGTGGTGGTCGAGGTAAATCGGCTACTAAGATGAAAGACGAAGATTTCATTGAAAAATTATTAGTCGCTTCGACGCACGACACAATTCTTTGTTTCTCTTCAACGGGTAAAGTTTATTGGTTGAAAGTGTTTGAATTACCGAATGCTGGGCGTGGTTCACGAGGCAAACCGATTGTTAATGTTTTGCCATTGGAAGAAGGTGAGAGAATTAACGCTATTTTACCTATTCGTGAGTTCTCTGAAGACAAATTTGTCTTTATGGCAACTGCCAATGGTACCGTTAAGAAAACGTCACTTGAACAATTCTCACGTCCACGTTCTAACGGCATTATCGCGTTAACGATCGCTGACGACGATGAGCTGATAGGAGTAGTCGAAACTGATGGTACCAACCACATCATGATGTTCAGTGATGCCGGTAAAGTCATACGCTTTGATGAAGCAAACGTGCGTGGTATGGGGCGTACTGCTCGCGGCGTTCGTGGTATGAAACTTCCTGAAGGTGCCAAAGTTATTCAGATGATTGTTGCTGAAGAAAATGGCTCAGTATTAACCGCTACAGAAAATGGTTACGGCAAACGTACTGCGATGGAAGACCATCCATTGCGTGGTCGTGGTGGACAAGGCGTGATCTCTATTCAAATGAGCGAGCGTAATGGCGCTGTAGTCAGTGCGGTGCCGGTTATTGATGGTGACGAAGTTATGCTGATCAGTAAAGGTGGAACTCTGATTCGAACCGGTGTTGATGATATTCGTATCATGGGTCGTAATACTCAGGGCGTTCGCTTAATTAAGTTGGATGATGGAGAAACATTAGTAGGCCTACAGCGTATCGTTGAAATCGAAGATGATGAAGATGAACTTGAAGGTGCCGACGTTGCTGAATCCTCCGACAATACAGATAGCGTTGAAGAAGTTGATGGGCAAGAGACTACTAGTAAAGAGACCGACGACGACGAGTAAGCTGATAAAGCTTGCTCACACTTTTCCAAAGAAGTAGAGATCTGATTAACGATATGAATCGCGGTTATAATTTTAGTGCTGGCCCAGCCGCCATACCGACCGAAGTGCTTGAGCGTGCGCAAGAAGAGCTTTTAAACTGGAACGGTCAAGGATGCTCGGTGATGGAATTTGGCCATCGCACGCCTGAGTTTGAACAGCTTCTTGAGCAAACTGAAGCCGATCTTAGAAAGCTACTCAATATCCCAAATCACTACCGCGTATTATTTATGCACGGTAGTGCTTCTCACCAATTTGCTATGGTACCCATGAATTTCCTTGCACCAGATGATACTGCAAACTATCTGGAGCAAGCCCATTGGTCAAAGAAAGCTATTAAAGAAGCTAAGGGCTTTGGCAACATTCATGTGCAGCAAGGGTTTCAGCAAACTGAAGGAGGCTTAGCGATTGTTCCTGAGTCCGAATGGAAACTGGATGAGGCAGGAAAATACCTTCATTTCACCTCCAATGAAACCATTGTCGGAGTACAGTTCAAAACGGAACCCAAAGCATTTGCCGGAAAGCTAGTGTGTGACATGTGTTCCGATATTCTGTCTCGCCCGATTGATATCGAGAAGTACGCTTTAATCTACGCTGGTGCACAAAAAAATATTGGACCATCGGGTATGACGGTAGTGATTGTGCGTGAAGATTTATTCGAACAGATGCAAACTCATCGTGTACCTTCGTTATTTCAATACGCATTGATGGCGCAACATAAATCCTTGTTTAACACACCTCCAAGCTTTGGTATTTATTTGGCCGGCTTGGTGTTCGAATGGTTGTTAGAACGAGGAGGGGTTGAAGCGATAGAAAAATTGAATCAACAAAAAGCTCAGCTACTTTATGATGCGATTGATACTTCTGATTTTTATCATTCGCCCATCGCAAAAGATTCGCGCTCGATAATGAATGTGGCTTTTACATTAAGTGATCATAGTTTAGATTCGACCTTTTTACAGCAAGCACGAGAGCAGGGGCTTCTTGCCTTAAAAGGACACCGCGATTTTGGTGGTATGAGAGCCAGCATTTATAATGCAATGCCATTAGCAGGAGCTCAGACATTGGTAGATTTCATGAAGGAATTTGAGCGAAAAGTTTAGTTATGATCGGAATATAAATAAAAAAGGCAGTCAACAGACTGCCTTTTTTTCCGTCCAATTACAATCAATCGTTAATCCCCAACAAGTCCAGAAAGAACGCATATTCCATTGCGGTTTGTTCAAGTCTCTTAAATCGACCTGATGCGCCACCATGGCCAGCTTCCATATTGGTGTGGAAAAGCAGTTTGTTGTCATCCGTTTTATAGTCACGTAATTTAGCAACCCATTTCATCGGTTCAAAATATTGAACTTGTGAATCGTGCAATCCAGTGGTGACTAGCATGTTGGGATAGTCTTGTGTTTTTACGTTATCGTAGGGCGAGTAAGACAACATATACTCATAAGAGTCTTTATTGTTTGGGTTGCCCCACTCGTCATACTCATTGGTGGTTAACGGAATGGATTCATCCAACATGGTTGTTACAACGTCAACAAATGGAACATGTGCTGCAACGCCTTTGTATTTTTCTGGTGCCATGTTAATCACGGCTCCCATCAGTAAGCCACCCGCACTACCTCCTGCAATGAAGACTTTCTCTTTGGCGGCATACCGTTGTTTAACCAAGCCGTCAGTAACATCAATAAAGTCGGTGAATGTGTTGATTTTATGGAACATTTTCCCATCTTCGTACCATTGACGACCAAGCATCTGGCTACCACGAATATGGGCAATTGCTACCACAAAGCCGCGATCAAGCAGTGATAACCAGTTAGAGCGGAAGCTGGGATCCATGGTTGCACCATAGGAACCGTAGCCATATTGATAAAGAGGGTTGGTTCCATCTTTTTGAAACATATCTTTACGATAGACTAGAGACACAGGAACTTTCACACCGTCTCTGGCATCAATGAATAAACGTTCACTTTGATAGTCGTTGCTGTCGAAGTCTCCCAAGATTTTATCCTGCTTAAGCAAGGTACTTTCACCAGTGACCATATTAAAATCATAGATTGAGTCAGGGGTGGTTAAGCTGGAGTAGGTATAACGCAAGGTTTCACTGTCAAAGTCTTTGTTAGTAGAAAAGCGGGCTGCGTATGCCGGGTCGTCAAAGATAACTGATTTGAAGCTACCATCTTTAGCATTCATGATACGAATTGATGTGAGGCCATGGCTCCTTTCAGTAACTGCCAGGAAATCTTTGAATGCGATAACGTCAGTAATCTGGGTATCTTCTCGGTGAGGAATGACTTCTTGCCAAGCAGAAAAATCATTATGCTTGCTTTGATGCACTTTCATCAAGCGGAAATTCTTGGCCTCTTTATTGGTTTGAACATAAAAGTACTCGCCTGATTTGTAGGTCGAATATTCGTGTCCAGTTTCTAAAGGGTAGAATTTTTTGAACTCACCTTCAGGCGAGTTAGCATCAAGAATGCTCTCACCTTTGGTTTCAGTGCTGTAGTGTCCAATCTTGATGAAGCTGCCATCCAGTGACTTAGTTAGCCCGGTGTAATAACTGGTATCGGTCTCTTCGTAAACTAAAATATCGTCAGTTTGTTCTGTGCCGAGTTTATGACGGAAAACTTGGTAACCCAATAATGTTTGCGGATCCCTGCGGATATAAAAAATGGTCTGGTTATCATTGGCCCAAACCGCTCCACCATCAGTCTCTTCCAGTGTGTCCGGCAATAGTTGGCCAGTAGAGAGATCTTTAAAGCGAAGGGTGTAAACACGACGACCAATGCTGTCATCGGAGTAGGCTAATATAGTGTGATTGGGGCTCACTTCAGTGGATGCTACATTAAAGTAATCATGGCCCTTAGCCAGTTGGTTCACATTAAGTAGAACCTCTTCATCCGCTTCCAGTGAACCTTGTTTACGAGCATAAATAGGATATTCACTATCTTCCTCAAAACGAACATAGTAGAAATAGTCTCCTAAACGATAAGGAACTGTCGATTTATCTTTCTCAAGACGGCTCACCATTTCGTTGTAAAGCTTTTCCTGCAAGCTCTTGGTATCCGCCAACATAGCTTCTTTATAATCATTTTCAGCTTCAAGGTGAGCAAGAATCTCCTTATCGGTGCGGCTATCATCACGCATCCAATAATAGTCATCCACGCGAGTATCACCATGAATAGTCATTTCATGAGGCACTTTTTTAGCTACCGGTGGTTTTAATGCATGGTCTATTTGAGAGTCATTCATAGTGGTCTCAATAAGTGATGTCTGCTCAACTTGAGAAGGCTCTTTGTTGTTGGTGGCAATATATATGCCCACCCCAATTAAAATAAGGCTAATTAATACTAGAAGATACTTCATTTATAGTCTTCCTTGGTAACAGGTTATTAACATTTTGAAGGAACTAACTATATCTCATTAAATTCACCAAAATCCAGCAGAAGCTGGTCAGGGTATGTTTTAAGGCTTTAGGGGTGAAAATCTGCTGAGTTTCAAGGATAATGGCGGCCATTTTGAAGAATAGGCTTAGGCGCTTGTGTTTAAGGCGTCAAAAGACATTAGATATAAGAGACTGGAGTGAGTTATGAGTTGTGATTTTATTGCGTTGGCCAATAAAGGGGTTCAGGAACTGCATCCATATCAGCCGGGCAAACCGATTTCTGAACTGGAAAGAGAGTTAGGGATTACTAATATCGTTAAGCTTGCCAGTAATGAGAACCCAATTGGTATCAGTGCCAATGCAAAAGCAGCCATGGAAAAAGAGTTTGGTGACTTGGCGCGTTATCCGGATGCTAACGGTTACTACCTAAAAGCCAAGTTGGCTGAGCGTTTAGGCGTTGAAATTGGTCAGATCACGCTTGGTAATGGCTCTAATGATGTGCTTGAACTGATTGCACGAGTTTTTGTTGCTCCTGAACATGAAGTGATTTATTCGCAGCATGCTTTTGTGGTCTACCCAATCGTAACGCAAGCAATTGGCGCTAAGAAAGTAGTTATTCCGGCAAAAGACTGGGGCCATGACCTCGAAGCGACCGCCGCGGCAATTACACCTAACACACGCATGATTTTCATTGCTAACCCCAATAATCCAACCGGCACATGGGTTAATAAGACTGACCTGAAAGCCTTTATGGACAAGGTTCCACAAGACGTGATCGTGGTGGTTGATGAAGCCTATTACGAATATGTTGAAGATGCCGATTACCCTCAAACGATCCCCTGGATTAAAGATTATCCGAACCTGATTGTGACTCGTACATTCTCAAAGGCGTACGGACTTGCAGGCGTTCGTGCAGGTTATGCAGTAGCCAATGAAGAAATTACTGGCCTGATTAACCGTCCTCGCCAGCCATTCAATATGAATTCATTGGCATTAGCAGCGGCAGAAGCTGTGTTAGATGATCATGCGTATCTGCAAAAAGCTTTGGACGTCAACAAATCCGGTATGCAGCAATTGATATCTGCGTTTGGTGAGCTTGGATACGACTATATTCCTTCAGTCACTAACTTTATTACTGTGGATATGAAGCAGGCCGCAGGTCCTTTGTATCAGCAAATGTTGGAGCAGGGCGTTATCGTTCGTCCAGTGGGAAATTATGAAATGCCGAATCATTTGCGTATCAGTATTGGCCTTGAAGAGGAAAATGCTAAGTTTATTCGTGTCTTACGCGAAATGACTAAGTAATAACCCATGAATGAAAACAAAAAGCATGTACCTGTCATAGCCATTGATGGGCCAAGTGGTTCCGGTAAGGGTACCATTAGTCAAATTCTTGCAACAAAACTTGGCTATCATCTACTGGATAGTGGCGCACTGTACCGCTTAACGGCGTTGTCAATCATTGAGCAAGAGATTGATCCTGAAAACACTCAGGCGGTGGCTAACGCTGCTTTGAATTTGGATGTAGTGTTCGAACCGCAACCAGACGGAGAGCAAAAAATATTGCTTAATGGTGTAGATGTCGGCGTCAAACTTCGTTTGGACGAAACCAGTGCCATGGCCTCTAAGATTGCAGCAATACCCGAAGTCAGAGAGGCCTTGTTGACTCGTCAGAGGCAGTTTAGACAGAACCCTGGACTGGTAGCCGATGGGCGTGATATGGGAACGGTGGTTTTTACAGACGCCGAGCATAAGGTTTTCCTGACTGCAAGCCCCGAGATACGGGCGGAAAGACGCTATAAACAGTTGATCGAAAAGGGTGTAGATGCTAACATTTCGCACCTTTTAAAAAGCATCATCGATAGAGATGAGCGTGATCGCACTCGAACTGTGGCTCCATTGGTGCCAGCAGAGGGTGCTTTTGTTATTGATAGCTCGCAATTACCTATTGATGAGGTGGTTCAGCAAATCCTTGATTTTATAGGTTTTTCTGAATGATTTTTAACGCTGGCTCGCACGGATGAATGAGCAAGCATAACTAACTGACCCATGACTATAGGACCATAGTGTGGTGATTTAAACAAGCCTTTGTTCGGTTTTCCGATGTTCGGTTTTCCGACAAAGATATCAGGTACTGACGAATGAGCGAAAATTTCGCACAACTTTTTGAAGAAAGTTTAGCAAACATAGAAATGCGTCCAGGTGCAATCATCACAGGTGTGGTGGTTGATATTGACAACGAAGTTGTTGTTGTAAACGCTGGTTTGAAATCTGAAGGTGTTATTCCTCGTAATCAATTTTTGAGTGATTCGGGTGAACTTGAAGTTTCTGTTGGCGATGAAGTACAAGTTGCTTTGGACGCGGTTGAAGATGGTTTTGGTGAAACACGCCTATCACGTGAGCGCGCTAAGCGTTTTGCGGCCTGGGGTGTTTTGGAAGCTGCTCATGAAGCGAGCGAAACGATTAAAGGTGTTATCACTGGTAAAGTTAAAGGTGGTTTCACAGTTGACGTTCAATCAATTCGTGCGTTCTTACCAGGTTCATTGGTAGATGTTCGTCCAGTACGAGATACGACACACCTTGAGGGTGTTGAGCTTGACTTTAAAGTTATCAAACTAGACCAAAAACGTAACAACGTAGTGGTTTCTCGTCGTGCTGTTATCGAATCTGAAAACAGTGCTGAGCGTGAAGAGCTTCTTGAGAATCTGGAAGAAGGTTCAGAGCTTAAAGGTATCGTTAAGAACCTTACCGATTACGGTGCGTTCGTTGACTTGGGCGGTATTGATGGCTTGCTACACATCACCGATATGGCTTGGAAACGCATTAAGCACCCAAGTGAAGTGGTTCAAGTTGGTGACGAAATCGACGTTAAGGTTCTTAAATTTGACCGTGAGCGTAACCGTGTATCACTAGGTATCAAGCAACTGGGTTCAGACCCATGGGTTGATATCAATGATCGTTACCCAGAAGGCGCGCGTCTACAAGGTCGTGTAACTAACCTTACTGATTACGGTTGCTTCGTTGAAATCGAAGACGGTGTTGAAGGTTTGGTTCACGTTTCTGAAATGGACTGGACTAACAAAAACATCCACCCTTCTAAAGTGGTTAACCTGGGTGATGAAGTTGAAGTTATGGTTCTTGATATCGATGAAGAGCGTCGTCGTATCTCATTAGGTATCAAGCAATGCGTACCAAACCCTTGGAACGAATTTGCGGCAACTCATAACAAAGGTGACAAAGTATCTGGTAGCATCAAATCTATCACTGACTTTGGTATCTTTATCGGCTTGGATGGCGGTATCGATGGTTTGGTTCACCTGTCTGACATCTCTTGGACAGTTCCTGGTGAAGAAGCCGTTCGTGACTACAAGAAAGGTGACGAAGTCGAAGCTGTTGTTCTCGCAGTTGACGCAGAACGTGAGCGTATCTCTCTAGGTGTTAAGCAAGTGGATTCAGACCCATTAGCTGAATACTTGTCAGAGCATCCTAAAGGTACACTTGTTAAAGGTAAGGTTAAAGAAGTTGATGCGAAAGGTGCATTAATTGAATTAGCGGACAACATTGACGGCTATGTACGCGCTTCTGATATCAGTACTGACCGCGTTGAAGATGCAAGCAAGCACTTGAGTGTTGGTGACGAAGTTGAAGCCAAGTTTATGGGCGTTGACAAGAAAAACCGCAACTTGAACCTGTCTATTAAGGCAAAAGATGCTGCTGAAGAAGCTGCTGCAATTAAAGAATTCAGCAACGATGCTTCTGCTCCGGCAACTCTAGGTGACTTGTTGAAAGAGCAATTAGGCGACGAATAATCGCATATTGATTGCTTTTAGTATCATGATCCAAATCAAGCCCGACTCAGGTCGGGCTTTTTTGTGCTTAGAAAAAGTGTAAAAAAGATCATATAATTAAAACAGTTAGGTGCATTTTCAGGTAAAATCCACCATACTGTAACCACAAGGTTTAACGACGTAAGGATAATGCCCATGACAAAATCGCAATTGATAGAGCGCTTAGTGGATAAAAACCCACAGCTATCAGTACGTGATGTCGAACTGGTAGTGAAATCCATGTTAGATCAAATGTCGGAATCTCTGGCTGACGGAGACCGCATTGAGATCCGTGGCTTTGGTAGCTTTTCGCTGCACTACAGAGCGCCACGCGTAGGCCGTAATCCAAAAACAGGTGAGTCGGTCAGACTAGACGGCAAATATGTTCCCCATTTTAAGCCAGGAAAAGAACTGCGCGAGCGTGTGAATGACGGCCAGGATAAGCCGATTAAGCCATAACTTGTTTTTGAGACAAGTGCTTGTGAAATAAATGACCTCTGAAACATAACGGAGAATGCTTTGCGACAACTCTTCGCGATAATACTATTCATTGCTTTACTGATTCTCAGTACTGTCTTTGCCTTGAATAATAATCAACTTATCAGGATTGACTATCTGTTCGGCGAGGCTGATTTAGCACTATCAACTCTAATCTTTTGGGTCGCACTTATAGGGCTGTTGCTTGGAGTCTTAGCTATGACTATTGGTTTGCTTAAACTAAGAGTGAAACTTAAGCACTGCCAAAATCGTTTGAGTAAAGCTGAGCAAGAATTAAAAAACCTGAGGACTGCGCCAGTCAAGGACACTGTCTGATATGAATGAATGGTTGTTATATGGGTTATTGGCGCTATTACCCATTGCTGCATATTCTGGCTTTCGAATTGGCCGCAAGCAGAGCAAAGAACATCGTGGAACCCACTCTAGTTTATCCAGTAATTACATCAAAGGCTTAAATTACCTTCTTAATGAGCAGGCTGACAAGGCGGTTGATACCTTCATAGATCTCTTAACCGTTGATACTGACACGGTTGAAACACATTTGGCTCTCGGTAACCTATTTCGCAAACGAGGCGAGGTCGATCGTGCAATTAGACTCCATCAGAACCTGATCGCTAGACCACAGCTCAAAAGTGAAGATCGTAATACTGCATTGTATCAACTGGGGTTAGACTATAATGCGGTGGGTATGTATGACCGTGCGGTAAGTTTGTTTAACGAGCTATTAGCTGACCCCGAACATAAGTCAGAGTCTTTGCACCAGCTCCTGAATATTTACCAATTGACCAAAGACTGGGATCAAGCAGCCAAAATTGCTGAACAACTACAGTCCTCAATGGGTGAGGAGCAATCAAAGCCACTAGCTCATTTCTATTGTGAACTGGCCGATCAAAAGCATCTGGAAGGGAACTCCAAAGCTGCATTGGTTAATCTAAAAAAGGCCCTATCTATCAACCCAGACTCTGTTCGTGCGAGTATTCTCCAGGGTGATATTTACTTACAGCAGAAGCAATACAGACAAGCGATTAAATCCTACCATCGTATACTAAAACAAGACATCGCCTTTCTTCCCGAGGCCCTGCCGAAAATTGCTGCAGCCTATAAAGAGCAAGCAGATGATAAAGGCTACAAGCAATTTCTGAATGAAAGTTTAGAGCGGGATGCTGGTGTGTCCTTACTTATAGAACTTTCAAAAATCGTTCAGAAGGAGCAGGGGGACAAAGCCGCAGCCATCCTAATAGGCGAATACTTACAAGAAAAACCATCTTTAAAAGGACTCCACCGGCTTATTTCCCTGCATATTGAACATGCGCATGACTCAGCAAAGCCGAGTTTGCAACTGCTGGATAATATTGTCGAAAAACTATTACAAAGGAAGCCTCGATATGAGTGTCAGAATTGCGGTTTTCACGCCAAAGCGATTTACTGGCAATGTCCTAGCTGTAAAGAGTGGAGCTCCGTTAAACCCATAAAAGGTATAGAAGGCGAGTAACATTATGTCTGATCCCAAAATTTTAGTCGCTCTGGATTTTGATAATCGAGAAGAAGCGCAACAGTTAGTGGATAAATTAACCCCCGAACTTTGCGGCTTAAAAGTGGGCAAAGAAATGTTCACACTGTTTGGCCCAGAGTTTGTTAAGAACTTGGTTCATAAAGGTTTCAAAGTTTTCTTAGACTTGAAGTTTCATGATATCCCAAATACCGTAGCAAAGGCTTGTAAAGCCGCTGCCGAGCTTGGTGTTTGGATGATTAATGTTCACGCCTCTGGTGGTAGCAAAATGATGCATGAGGCAAGACAAGCCATAGATAAATATCCTAATCGTCCGCTATTGATCGCGGTGACTTTGCTGACCAGCATGGACGAAGTGGCCTATAGCGAAATTGGTTACAAGCGCGACTTACCCGATCAAGTAGAGCATTTGGCTGGCATCGCTAAATCTGCGGGCTTAGACGGCGTCGTATGCTCTGCCTGGGAAGCGAAGATATTGAAAGATAAGCTAGGAGCAGAGTTTAAGCTAGTAACTCCTGGAATTCGCCCTCCAGGCAGTGAGATGGGTGATCAAAGTCTCATCATGACCCCTGAACAAGCTATTGTGGCTGGTTCTGATTACTTAGTAATAGGTAGACCTATTACTCAAGCGAGCGATCCACTAAAAGCCTTGTACGACATTTCTGAAAGCATTGTGAGCTAGTTGTAAACATTATCTACCGATATTATTCTCTTGCCTGTCGCATTAAGGCGGCAAAAGGATATTAAAAACAAGGAGATAACCATGAAAAAACTAGCTTTAATCCTATCATTATTATTAGTTGTAAATAGTCAGGTCTTAGTCGCTAAGGAGCGGGGTGGCTTGTTGGCCGCAAATAGCCAGGGAGCCGCTGAGCAGGCCTCATCGGTGAATATTAATACTGCTGAAGCAAAGGAGCTTGCTAAAGTTCTGACTGGTGTTGGTCAAAAGAAGGCCGAGGCAATTATCGAATATCGTCAGAAATTTGGGCCATTCAAGTCACCGAATGAATTAACCGCAGTCAAAGGTATTGGTCAGAAAACTGTCGACAAAAACAAAAGTAAGATTAAGCTTTAGTTTACGTCAAAAAAGCCCAAGATTATTTTGGGCTTTTTTGTAACGGGCTTATCGTTTGGTAAAAGGATTAAGAACTCTTCGATGGTTTTGATTTTAGGATTGATTGTAAGGCAGGGCCTTTAAGCAGGTTTTTTGGCCAAACCAAGCCTAGAATAAGACCTTCTATAAACCCAATGATATGTGACTCTTCTACCACCGAGCCTCCTAGGAATTCATCATACTCAGACTGGACACCAATAATTTCCGGAATAAAAATCTTAATACCAACTACAATCAATAAAATGCCACTCAATTTTACACCGAGTCGAAGCTCAGCTGTTGCACATGCAGCAATCAAACCATATAACGCACCCGACATTCCCACATAATGAATAATATGGGGTGTCCACAGATGCATAGCTAAAATATTGACAAAGTACAGCAGCAATACCCAGCTAATCCAGTAAGACATTTTCAGTAATGGTTGAAAGATAAAACTGATCAGCCACAGGCTGGCAAGATTCATCAATGTATGCCAACCACCAAGATGGATAACATTGGCAGTGATTAGTCGCCACCATTGACCATCCTCAACTAAGACCCGGTCATAAGCCATCCATAAGTTAGATTTGGGCAAAAGTAAGTAGCTAATAATGCATATGTGACTTATCGCCAATGCAAATGCGTATTTTCGAAGAAATTGGTTCATAAAATATTTTTATCAAATGTAAAATTTAGTTCACACTTTTAATAATCAAGTGTGGCTAAAATTTGTACAGGCAAAATGGATTGCAAAAATGATACTTGTAAATAAATGCTTTTAAAAACAAGTATTTACACGGTATGTGCTATGCAATTTGTTTTTCTTAATGCTATGTGAGTAAATTCTATAGGCTTTTTTTTACTAAATCACTCAATAAAGAGGAAAATATTATGTTTGAAACTATCGCTATGATCTGCTATTTATCTATCTCAGAACCACAAACTTTTGAAGCTCCTGTGTTCGACCAAGCGCCAATCACCAGCGTATTCACTGGTGGACCTGGTGGCGAGCCAGGTGATGATCCAACAAAAGAGAAAGAGAATTGATAGAAAGCATTATCAACAATTTTAGTATTAACAATCTAGTCAGCGACATTTTCATGATGTCGCTGCTGGGTTGTGTATTTTTGCACTTGCTGTTTACAAAGCAAAAAAGATTGGTTTCTTTTTCCATTGCGCTACTACTAATACAGTTTATAAACTGGAATTTAGTGCCCTATTTATGGAATCACGAACACGGGAAGTTTATGTGGTACATATCTTGGATGGTGACAGATATACTCATTTTGTTATATGTTGCCTACAAGGCAGTGGTAACTGGGAGAGTTTTAAAAGAAGAGTTTGCTGTAAGTGTAGTAACTTCAATAGCCATAACTGTGAATATATTGAGATTTATAGAAAGACACTACAGCAGTTTCGATTTCATAAAAGAATTACAGGTATACACAATGCCTGCCGTTAACATCTGCATCATATTAGCTTTATTAACACCAGTGGTTAAGCAGCTGGTGGTAACTTTAGGAAGAAAAATCAATGGCATTACTATTTTTGGCCTACGGTTTAGTGTTAGCAGCGTTCGCAGCAGCGCTGTTTTGGCTAATCCTGAGAGCTTATCGCGGACGAATAGACGTTCCTTATGATGAGTATTCGCTGGATAGCGAATATGAATCTGACGGCAACGTAATTGATCTATCGGCTTTTAAACGAGCTGATATGATTGGTTTGCGCCTGCTTCAGGAGTACTCACAGATAGAATCAAGCAAACTTCCTGAAAAGGATAAGTTGCGTGAGATTCTATTGTGGAACCAAAAACTACAAGAGTTTGAAAGAAGCAATAGAAGAATTATTCAGTCTCGTGGTTTCTTAAAGCCAATTCAATTACAAGGCACTAAAGCGCCAAGCCCAACTGAGTTCTCCAGAACTTAGTACCACCACAAAAATCACAGCATAAAAAAGGCCTGCAAATGCAGGCCTTTGGTTTATCTATCTATTAATAAAATCACTAAGCACTCAGTCGAGCATCATAAGTATACTTACTTCAGGTTGGCGATCCGCACCCCGAGTTCTTCTTTACTACTGTTGGCGCGGTAGTTAGAAAGAATCAGTTCAGCTTTTTCCTCTGGGGAGAGGTTAATGCCACGAGTAGTTGATAGAGACTCTACCAATGCAATGATTTTTCCTAAGGTGTCAACTTCTGACCCATAGTCCACTTGAGTGTAATATTCACTCATAGGAACTAAAGATAGTCGATAACCTAATGCTCTAGCTAAACCATCGATTTTATGAACACCCGGATCGGATGTTTTACCCTCTAAAATACGATAAATGGTTGATTGGCTAATATGAGCCTTATGCTGCATGGAATAGTCCGTTTCACCCAGACTTTGCATAAGTTGTTTTAACTGATCAATTATTTCGCTCATTGAGATTTCCTAAAAAAGATGCAAATTCGGTTTGATTTGTATGCATATTTGCATTATTATTTAAACCAAGTTCTGAAATGCATTCGATAGCTATTTGTATCACAGAGTGAATCACAAATAAAGTAATGAATTGTATTGAGGCGAAAGTTTCTATTTCAGAATAGCGGTAGTTACCGCAACCAGTTTTCCTTCAGCTATATGGTGGGATTTGGCCGAGATTCTTTCTCGGCTTTTTTTTGTCTGAAATTAATGGGTTACACTCGCTTTAGAACTCAATGTCTATTGTTTATAGTTGATGTTCCCTGAGGATGTCATACTGTTGCTTTGGTGATGTTAGGTGGTAGGAATTTGGCTTACACAACATTTTCAAGTCTAATCTGCTTTATTAATTCCAGTACATAACTCCGTTAATTCATATTTGACTCAAGTCAATTTGTAATCAATCCCTTGTGCTGGTAAACTCCGCGCTCATTTTTTGCCAGTACCGAGTTATCATGCTCATTAGTCCACCATAGCGCACATCTATTTCTTAAGATAACACTCCTCGTTATCACTTTACTCGTTCTTAATTGCGAGTACTTCTTGTTTGGTTATTAATACGGCTGAATCGTCGTAGTCCTTATTTTACGGTTATTAGAATGTTACAAACTATCAAAAGAGACTGGATCTCAAATATCCGGGGCGATCTGCTCGCTGGTTTAGTGGTCGCACTAGCTTTGATACCTGAGGCTATTGCTTTTTCTATTCTTGCGGAAGTTGACCCGAAAATTGGCTTATACGCTTCTTTTTGTATTGCAGTGATTATCGCCTTTGTTGGCGGACGTCCCGGTATGATTTCGGCGGCCACCGGTGCTATGGCACTACTCATGGTGACGTTAGTTAAAGAGCATGGACTTCAATACTTGTTGGCGGCCACGGTTCTTACTGGGGTTTTGCAGATACTGGCTGGCTATCTGCGGTTGGATAATTTAATGAGGTTTGTCTCCCGCTCGGTAGTAACAGGCTTCGTGAATGCACTGGCCATTTTAATTTTTATGGCTCAAGTTCCCGAGTTGATTGATGTCACATGGCATGTTTATGCGGTGGCAGTTGTTGGCCTTGGTATAATCTATCTGTTTCCATTGATTCCAGTGATTGGAAAAATCATTCCTTCGCCTTTAATTTGTATTGTGGGGCTAACCATCGCAGTAGTGGCTTTAGGTTGGGAAATTCCTAACGTTGGTAGTAAGGGTGAACTTCCAGATACCTTACCGATCTTCTTATGGCCTGACGTCCCACTGAATCTTGAAACTTTAATGATTATTTTTCCAACATCCGCCGCATTAGCGGTAGTTGGTTTACTGGAGTCATTGATGACAGCAGGAATTGTCGATGACTTAACGGATACTCAAAGTGATAAAAATCGTGAGTGTAAAGGACAAGGCATTGCTAACATTGGTGCAGGCTTAATGGGTGGTATGGCAGGCTGTGCCATGATTGGCCAGTCAGTGATTAATGTTAAGTCTGGTGGACGCGGTCGTTTGTCGACTTTTGTGGCTGGTGTGGTGTTAATCATATTAGTGGTCTTCCTGGATGAATGGATCAGTTTAATCCCAATGGCGGCATTGGTTGCTGTTATGGTGATGGTCTCCATTGGTACCTTCTCCTGGTCTTCAATTAAAGACATGAAGAAACACCCAATATCTACCAACTTGGTAATGGTTGCCACTGTTGTGGTGGTTGTTATTACCCACAATCTTGCAATCGGCGTGTTTGTTGGTGTATTAATGGCAGCGTTATTCTTTGCTAATAAAATTAGCCGATTTATGGTTATCAAACGCAAAAAAGAGCTTCATGCCAGCTCACGAGATTATGAAGTCGTTGGTCAGGTGTTTTTTGCTTCTGCCGAAAAGTTTGTCACTTCGTTCGATTTTAAAGAAGCTATTGAGGAAGTGACCATTGATTTAACCCATGCACACTTCTGGGATATCACTGCGGTTGGAGCTCTGGATAATGTCGTCATCAAATTCCGTCGCGAAGGTACGCAGGTTAATGTCATAGGTTTGAACGAAGCTTCGAAAACGGTTGTCGATAAATTTAGTGTCTATGATGATCCTGAAGAAGTTGAAAAACTGATGTCTGGGCATTAGTCTGCATAGATGAGGAGAATGGAATGAAAAACATAATTGCCTGCATTGATGGCTCGGCCATGTCTGCTTCGGTGTGTGATGCAGCTGCTTGGGCGAGTAACAAGTTGGAAGCCCCTTTAAGTTTGCTACACGTGCTAGAAAAAACAGTAAGCCCTGAAAATGAAAACTTGTCTGGTTCGATTGGACTGGGTGCGAGAGAAGCCCTGCTGGAGCAACTGACTGAGCTAGATGAGAAACGCAGTCGCATAGCCCTGGAGCATGGAAAACATATGCTCGACGACGCTCGCCAGCGAGCTGTGGAGCAGGGCGCAGATGATGTGTTTATGCAACAGCGTCATGGCAGCTTGCTTGAGTCTTTAACTGAGCTTGAGTCGGATATGCGTTTGTTGGTGTTAGGCCGCTTAGGTGAAGACCACGATGTTTCAGCGCATACCATTGGCTCACAACTGGAAAGTGTTATTCGTGCCATGCATGTGCCGATTCTGGTTGCAGTAGGCGAGTTTAAAGCGCCCAGGAATTACATGATCGCTTATGATGGCAGCGACACTGCCAATAAAGCCATTGAGCGTGTTGCCGCCAGTCCATTATTGAAAGGACTGGAAGGGCACATTGTTATGGTCGGTGATGATAGCGAAAGGAACAACCAAGCCCTCAATCAAGCCACTGATATTTTGAAAATGCATGGCCACAATGTTCAGTCAGCACTAGTTCAGGGCGAGGTTATCGAAGGTTTAAAAGCCTACCGACATAAGGCTGGTATTGAAATGATGATCATGGGTGCTTATGGCCATTCACGCGTTCGCCAATTCTTCCTTGGCAGTAACACCCAGACCATGATCAGCAACAGCAATATTCCACTTATCCTGTTGAGATAAAATCTGCTGCGCTAGATTACCCTCTAAAAAATACGCTACTTGCAGAAGCCAGTAGCGTTATCCGTATTTTTCCTGCAGAACAATTTACAAGTCCCACCTGTGGCCACATGCATTTTATATCAGGCAATAAAAAAGGCCTTACATTATTGCTGTAAGGCCTTTAGAATTTGGCTCCCCCTGCTGGACTCGAACCAGCGACATATGGATTAACAGTCCACCGTTCTACCAACTGAACTAAGGGGGAATTATTCGTCCGTCACTTTGTGTGCTGAACGGGGCGAGATAATAGACATATTTCGCTTAACGGTCAACACCCAAGTGATGATTTTTTTAAATTTAGGCCATTTTTCTGAGTCTTACGATGGCTTCCTCAAGTGTGTCCATGCTGGCAGCATAGGATAAGCGCAAGTGGCCAGGGGCCCCGAACGCAGAGCCAGGCACCAGTGCCAGGTCTACTTTTTCGATTAACAGTTCAGCAAAATCCAGATCAGATTCGCAGTTATGCTTATCAATCAAACCCTGCATATTCGGGAAGGCGTAAAAGGTACCGTCACTGGGTAAACAGGTGACGCCCTCTATGCTATTTAAAGCATCAACAAGGTAGTCATGACGTTTTTTGAAAGCTTCGAGCATTGGTATTATGCAGGATTGATCGCCGGCTAATGCCGCGGTAGCTGCCGCTTGACTTGGGGCCGCTGGATTGGAAGTGCTTTGCGATTGAATCTTTTTCATAGCACCAATCAAATCTGCTGGGCCGCCAGCATAGCCAATCCGCCAGCCGGTCATGGCGTAGGCTTTGGAAACACCATTCAATACCACGGTTCTGTCGTACAGCTCAGGGCACACATTGAGGATGTTGACGAATGGCTGTTCGGTCCAAAGAATATGCTCGTACATATCGTCTGTTGCTACGACAATACTCGGGAACTCAAGCAAAACATCAGCCAATGCTTTGAGCTCTTCTTTGCTGTAGGCAACACCGGTTGGATTGCTTGGGCTGTTGATGACAAACAATTTGGTTTTGTCAGTAATGGCGTTTCGCAGCTGCTCTGGAGTGATTTTCAGGTGCTGCTCAATGGTGGTTTCAATGATGACAGGTTTGCCGCCAGCCAGAATCGCCATGTCAGGATAGGAAACCCAGTAGGGAGCAGGGATAATGACCTCATCACCGTCATTGATTAGCGCCTGGCAAAGGTTGTAAAAACTCTGTTTGCCCCCACATGATATAAGGATCTGGTTGGCTTGATAATCAAGGTTATTATCGCGTTTGAACTTGTCGATAACGGCTTGTTTAAGCTCGGGCGTGCCATCGACAGGTGTGTACTTGGTCGCGCCACCTTTGATGGCTTCAATGGCCGCTTGCTTAATGTGCTCCGGTGTATCAAAGTCGGGTTCACCCGTACCCAAGCCCACGATCGGACGACCTTCAGCCTTAAGCTCTTTGGCTTTAGCTGCCACTGCAAGCGTTGGTGAGGGTTTAACCAGTTTTACACGTTCGGAAAGTTGAATAGCCACCGTATCCCCTTAATTTGTTTGATCGATGTTGAGTGTGCGAGAATATCTGGCAATGATACTCCAACTTTTTCGCCCACCCAAGTTTTACAAGCGTAGTTTTACAAGAGTGTATAAGTAAAAGTCATGAGTCAACAATTTGATATCCATTCACCGTTTCCGCCAGCGGGCGATCAGCCTAAAGCCATCAAGCAATTGCTGGAAGGGCTTGAAGACGGTTTGTCGCACCAAACGCTGCTTGGGGTAACAGGCTCAGGCAAAACCTATACTATGGCTAATGTAATTGCACAGAGTGGTCGCCCCGCGATCATTATGGCACCTAATAAAACATTGGCGGCGCAGCTTTATGGCGAGATGAAGGAGTTTTTCCCTAATAACGCGGTGGAATACTTCGTTTCTTACTACGACTATTATCAGCCGGAAGCCTATGTTGCAGCATCAGACACCTTTATCGAAAAAGATTCGTCGATTAATGAACACATCGAGCAAATGCGTTTGTCCGCAACACGAGCTTTATTAGAGCGACGAGATACCATTATTGTTGCTTCGGTATCCGCTATATATGGTCTGGGTGATCCTAAGGCTTTCCACAGCATGGTAATGCACCTGAAAGTAGGCGATGCGGTCGACCAACGATTCATTCTCAGGCGTCTGGCTGAGCTGCAATACACTCGGAATGAATTTGATCTGCAACGCGCTACTTACCGAGTTCGCGGTGACTTGATTGATATTTATCCAGCTGAATCGGAAAAACATGCAATAAGGATTGAGCTGTTTGATGATGAAGTAGAAACCATTCAAACCTTTGATCCGCTAACGGGTGAAGTATTGAAGCGTCTGACTCGTGTGACTGTTTTCCCAAAAAGCCACTATGTTACTTCGCGCCAAACCATTCTTGATGCTATTGAACAGATTAAAGTAGACCTCAAAGAGCGGCTTGCTCAGTTTTATGAGCAAAATAAATTGGTTGAGGCGCAGCGTCTGGAGCAGCGTGTTAAGTTTGATATTGAGATGATGCAGGAACTCGGTTACTGCTCTGGCATCGAAAACTACTCGCGCTACCTGTCGGGAGCGCAACCCGGCGAGCCGCCCCCTTGTTTATTGGACTATTTACCGCCTGATGCCTTGATGATTATCGATGAGTCGCACGTGACTGTGTCCCAGATCGGCGCCATGTATAAAGGTGATCGTTCGCGCAAAGAAACTCTGGTTAATTACGGCTTCCGACTGCCAGCAGCCCTGGACAACC
>JAPHRL010000313.1 GCA_026195755.1 Kangiella sp.
CGGTGACGCCGATAATGAGCCCGAACATCAGGTTTTTGATGACAAATAACAGCAGGTCAGCCGGGTCGAAGGCGAGTGGCAGTTCGCCGAGATATTTCCAGTAGCTGGCCGAGTAGAGCGAGGCGTTAAAGGCGATGGCGCTGATCACCGAGATGGTGGAGAAGAAGATCGCCAGCACCAGTTGTGAGAGGGTGGTGCCGAGCAGCCGTGGGGTGACAAAAAAGTGGTTAAGATTGATCCCCAGTAGCTCCAGCCCTTCGACCTCGCGGTTTAGCTTCATGTTACCCAGATCGATGGCGATGGCTGAGCCGGAACGTCCCACCAGGATGATCGCGGTAAGCAGGCTGCCCAGCTCCAGTGCTACCACCTCGGTAAGAATATTAACAATGTCGGCGGTGGTGCCAAACACCTGCACATTTTTCAGCAGCATACTGGTAATGCTCACCCCGGAGGCGAGCGACAGCAGGATGATCGGTGGCAGGGCGTCGATGCCGGTAAAGATCATCTGGCTGACAAAGCTGGAGTAGGTAGCGCGATTGCGCAGGCTGCTGTGCTCGCGCCACTCGCGCAGCGCCTGCAGGGTGAACAGGGTGAGGTCGAGGATGTAGAGCGGCAGGCGCAGTACCTGGCGTCCCAGTATGCCGCTAAGAAGATGGAGGCGATTTTCGCGTAGTTCAGCCATGTAAGATCGAGTGCCGTGAAGTGAGCAACATATTAACGCGCCGTGACCTTGAGTCGCACGCCATTTGCTGAGCGAATGGTGACGCGACCGACGGGCTCCGGCACATCGCCCGCTATCGGCTCAAAGTGGTAGCGCTGTACCAGGTTGGCGAGAATGAGTATCGCCTCCTGCGTGGCAAAGGCGGCACCGATGCAGACGCGAGGTCCGGCACCAAAGGGAAGATAGGCGTTCTTTTGTGACTCTGCGCTCTCCTCGGAGTCGAAACGGTCCGGGTCGAAGACATCGGGTCGACTCCACAACTCTCGGTGGCGCTGAATCAGCAGTGGCGCAATCATTACCGGACAGCCCGGCTTGACCGTTTTATCGCGTAAGGTCTCCGTTTTGGCTGTTTCGCGCATAAAATAGCCGACCGGGGGATAGAGTCTTAGCGTTTCGCGAAATACATTCCAGCATACCCGCATCTTTTTCAGACCACCAAACTCAGCAGCTTTGCCCTGTAATACCTCTGTACTCTCCTGGTACATACGCTCCTGCACATCGGGCTTGTTGGCGATAAGGTAGAGTGCCCAGGTTAGTGTGCTGGCCGAGGTTTCATGACCGGCAAGAAACAGCATGCAGACGTGATCGACGATCTCCTCGTACTCAAAGTGCTCGCCGGAATCGGGGTCTTTTTCTTCAAGCAGGGAGGCGAGGATATCCTGCTGCGCACACGCCTTGCCGCTATGGTAGTCGTCATAACGCGGTCGCACCATGGTGGCGATGATGTTGCGGATCTCACCGGCAAACTTATCTGCCTGACGCTCATAGAAGAAGGCAGGCAGGCGGAAAAATTTCAGCACCACACCGCGCAGCGCCTTTTGCTGAAATTTATTGAAGTTGTCAAAGATCAGATGGGCATCTTCGGTGGTGATCGGTGTAGAGAGGATGGTGCGAAAGATGATGTCGGCGGTGATGTGTGTCATCTCCACTTCAACATCCAGTGGCCCCGGCTGCTTGATGCTGTGGTCGAGACGCTGCAACATGCTGTCAATGGAGGCCTGCATCAGTGGCAGCACCACCTTCAGGCGCGCCCCCTGAAAGGCGGGGTCGATCATGCGTCGCTGCTTTTTCCACACCTCACCATTGGTGGTGAATATACTGTTGCCCAGCAGGGATCTGAGCTGGCTCCATAGCAGTTTGTGTTTGGGGAAGCTCTCCCATTCATCAACCATGGTACGTTTTACCAGTGAAGGCTCATTCACGATATAGATGGTGGTGTGCGGCAGCCGTACCTGCCCCATCTTCATCGAGAAGCTTTTCTCATACAGCACATGTATCCACGAATACCAGCCACGGAATAAATACTGCATCGTGCCGATTCTCTTTTTACTTAATTTCGGAAACGGCGGAGTGTAATCGCTCATCTTTACTTATCCTTTTGGTACTCTGCGTACCGGGCCTTAAGCGTGAGCTCTC
>JAPHRL010000228.1 GCA_026195755.1 Kangiella sp.
AATCCCCGTTAACCAGCGAGCAAGAGTGGATAAGGTGCGCGCTAACCATTTCCAATTTGCCTTCCATAATTTGTGCGCCAAACGGTGAAACCAAACGGCATGCAGGCCAGGATAATTGGTCAAGATTTCAAAGTTGTTACGCGCCGCTGGATCGCGGTGGTACACACTTTTAATGTCTTCTTTCATGCGCTTAAACATACTATGAGCCTTTTACTTTACATGCCGCTTTATATACTTATCAATAGAGGATAGAAACCCTCGTAAGATATTGACCTCACCTTTATTAAGGCGAGCCTTTGCTAAAATCCTGCGTATTCTAGCAGGTAATAATTTAGGTTGCTCGGGGTTGTAGAAGTCCGTTTTGTTCATAGCTGATTCCAAGTGGTTATATAACCCATCAACCTCTTCAAAACTGGCCAACTGTTCGCTGTCTTTGTCATGCTCTAAATCAGCTTCCACACCATGAGTTGAACTATAATCGGAATCACCATCAATAGAATGTGAATCTTCTCCAACTGATTCAGCTGTAATTTTACTGGCCAGCCTGATTTCATAGGCAACCAGTTGAACCGCCGAAGCAAGGTTCAGTGACATGTATTCAGGATTTGCTGGAATGTTGACGTGATAATGGCATAACTGTAATTCTTCATTCAACAAGCCAGTGCTTTCGCGACCAAACATAATCGCTACCGGACGCGCTTCTTTTTGTTCTTTGATGAGCTCCCCCATCTCCCGAGGCTCAATCAAAGGCCAGGGCAAAGCACGGTTACGCGAGCTGGTACCAATAATTAGCCGGCAATCTGCCAAAGCTTCCTCAACAGTTTCAACGACTTGTGCATTTTCCAACACATCCAGAGCTCCGGATGAGCGAACCATGGCTTCTTCAGAGGGAAAGTCCTTAGGCTTGACCAGAACCAAGTGCTTCAAGCCCATGGTTTTCATAGCACGAGCTGCCGCGCCGATATTACCCGGGTGGCTAGTCTGACAAAGCACTATCTTAATGCTGTCTAGTAGTTGCGGATCAAATTGTGGCTCTTGAGGCGTGGAATTACTCATAAGGTGTTGAAAAGAAGAAAAAAATTAAAGCAATATGATAACAAAGCGTAAAGGATTACCCTATTTAATAATGATAAATATTTTACCTGGTATAAATATTTGGTATGATGCGCCCGTTTTTGGCCTTAGAGCCAACAGTTCTTTGACAGTGGTGGTATATCAATATGAATGCGTACAAAACAATTGCCGTGCGTGCGGCTAATCGTGCGGGTGACTATATAGCGAAAGCGTTTAATGATCGTGATCGTATTATTTCGCAAAGCAAAGGTTTAAATGACTTTGTCAGCAACATCGATGAGCAAGCAGAATATCTGATTATTGATACCATTAAAAAAAGCTATCCTGATCATGCCATTTACGCTGAAGAGAGCGGCCATCAGGGCAATAGCGACATTGTCTGGGTCATCGATCCGCTCGATGGCACTACCAACTTCCTTCGTGGCATTCCTCACTTCTCTATTTCCATTGCCGTTCGTCAGAAAGGCAAAACGGTTGCGGCAGTGGTTTATGATCCACTACAGGATGAGATGTTCAGTGCAGCAAACGGTTCAGGTGCACAGCTAAATAACAAACGCCTACGCGTTAGTAATGCTAAGAAACTGGAAAATGCTGTATTAGCAACAGGCTTCCCATTCCGCGAAGGACAAGACCTGGAAAAATACATGGAATATTTCCAAACTCTTTATCCACACTGCATCGATATGCGTCGCGCAGGCTCAGCAGCTTTAGATTTAGCTTATGTTGCGGCCGGTCGTCTTGATGGTTTCTGGGAGTTTGGACTAAGTGATTGGGATACTGCCGCAGGCGCTTTGATCGTTAAAGAAGCTGGCGGTATGGTCAGCGACATCAAAGGTAACCAATACACAGGCGATTCAGCGAGCATTCTGGCAGCGAACCCTGGCGTATTCAAGCACTTCCTGCAAACAGTCAAAAATATCTAAAACATCGTAAAATCCAATCTTTTTCAGATATCACTAGAGAACGACGGGCCAATTATTATACAATTGGTCTGTCCTCTTACCAGATTCACGCAAAAGCACAAAGGTAGTTATTGATATGAATACTCTTTTTAATGCACTTTGGGAAGATTATATTGAAATCACTCCAGACGCATTGACTATTCACAATAAATTCAAAGAATTAGGTGAAGAAGTTATCACCAACGATCACATCGCGTTAAGAACCTTTAATGACGGTTTGATCAGCCTCAAGCACATTGGCGAGTATCTTAAGCAATTTGGTTACCAGGAAGCTGGCGAATACCATTTTGAAGAAAAGAAACTCTACGCCAAACATTTTGCTCATGAAACCGATCAAGACGCTCCTAAAATCTTCGTCAGCGAATTGCTACTGGAAGAATTTTCTCCAGAGCTGCAAATGTTCTGCCGCGGCTTAATTGCAGAAGCCAACTGGAATATCGGCAAAAATGGCTTACAACTGCCGAGCCGTCCTTGGGGTAAAATTTCTCGCACAGCTTACGAAAAATTGCTGGAAGAAAGTGAGTATGCAGCCTGGCTAGCTGCCTTTGGCTTGCGCGCAAATCACTTTACGGTTTCAATCAACCATCTTACAAAATTGGGAACGATTGAAGACGTAAACGAGTATCTCAAGCAACAAAAATTTGAACTCAACACCAGTGGCGGCGAGATCAAAGGCAACGAAGACGTTTGCTTAAAACAAAGCTCTACCATGGCCAACATGGTCGACTGGAAATTTGAAGACGGCACCTACTCTATCCGCTCATGCTTCTATGAGTTTGCAGAGCGCTTTGCCATGAACAATGGCGAGCTTTACCAAGGATTCGTTGCAGCAAGTGCCGACAAAATTTTTGAGTCGACAAACGCAGCAGCTTAATTTCATTCATCAATGACCAAAATAAAAAAACCGCCAATTGGCGGTTTTTTTAGGTAAAGCTTATATCTAAAGTGCTTCTATCAACTCAGGAACCACTTTAAATAAGTCAGCTACCAAACCATAGTCGGCAACTTGGAAGATTGGAGCTTCTTCATCTTTGTTGATGGCAACAATCACTTTAGAATCTTTCATGCCTGCCAAGTGTTGGATGGCGCCAGAAATACCGACTGCTATATACAATTCAGGAGCAACGATCTTACCGGTTTGACCAACCTGATAATCGTTAGGCACAAAGCCGGCGTCCACTGCTGCACGCGATGCACCAACTGCTGCACCTAATTTATCAGCCAGTTGCTCAAGCATGGCGAAGTTTTCACCATTGCCCATACCGCGACCACCTGAAACAATGACTTTGGCAGATGTTAATTCCGGACGCTCTGACTCAGTTAGCTCTTCACCAACATAATCAACTAAAGCGCCATGCTCTGTAGTGCCGATCGACTCTACAGAAGCTGAACCACCTTCGTGTGACAAAGCATCAAACGCTGTTGCGCGGACAGTGATGACTTTCTTAGCATCGGTACTTTTTACGGTAGCAATGGCATTGCCTGCATATACAGGACGCTTAAAAGTATCGTCGCTTTCTATGGCAATGATGTCTGAAATTTGTTGGACATCCAGTAGAGCTGCGATACGTGGTGCAATATTTTTACCGAAGGTTGTTGCTGGCGCAAGAATATGAGTAAAACTCTCAGCTTGCTCAACCACTAACTTATCTAAGTCTTCAGCCAACAAGTGCGCATAATGCTCAGCTTCGGCCAAAAGAACTTTATCGACACCTTCGGCTTTAGCAGCTTCGTCAGCAACTGACTTACAATCATGACCGGCAACCAAGACTACCGTATCACCATCTAAATGCTTAGCGGCAGCAATGGTGTTAAATGTCGCAGGCTGCAACTCGCTGTTATTATGTTCTGCAATGATTAAAGTGGCCATTAGATCACCTTCGCTTCATTTTTCAATTTATCAACCAGTTCGGCAACAGTTTCAACTTTGATACCTTCTTTGCGTGCTGGTGGATTTTCCACTTTAAGCGTCTCTGTGCGTGGCGCTACATCAACACCAAGGTCAGCTATCGCAAGCTCTTCAAGCGGCTTACGTTTTGCTTTCATAATGTTCGGTAAAGAAGCAAAACGAGGTTCGTTTAAACGTAAGTCTGTGGTGATAATCGCTGGCAACTTAACATCCAAAGTTTGCAGACCGCCATCAATCTCACGAGTAACCTGAGCTTTACCATCGGCAACTTCTACTTTAGAAGCAAAAGTACCCTGCCCCCAACCTAGAAGAGCGCCAAGCATCTGACCGGTCTGGTTATTATCGCCATCGATTGACTGTTTGCCCAGAAGAACCATCTCAGGCTGCTCTTTATCAACCAGAGTCTTCAAAACCTTGGCTACCGCTAAAGGCTCAACTGCGTCGTCTGTTTTAACCAGAATGGCACGATCCGCACCAAGAGCTAGCGCAGTACGCAAGCTTTCCTGGCACTGCTGATTACCAATAGAAACTACTATCACTTCGCTGGCTACGCCCTGTTCTTTCAAGCGCACCGCTTCTTCGACAGCAATCTCACAGAATGGATTCATGGACATTTTCACATTAGCGGTTTCGACGCCAGTGTTGTCCGCCTTAACGCGAACTTTAACATTCGCATCAATAACACGTTTTATTGCAACGAGAATTTTCATGAAAACCCTATCTATGTATAATTTCGCCAGATATAGACGACTGGAGCGCCTATCTTTAGTAAAATAGGCCGCAATGGTGACGTTTTAAGGCCTTAAGGTCAATAGTAAACGGTCAATTTGCGCCGAATTTGAACAGATTTTAACCGTTTTTGAGTAAAAAAACAGATAAGGGGAGAATTAAGTGGAACGTGAATTTATGGAGTTTGATGTCGTAATCGTTGGTGCAGGCCCTGCGGGCTTATCAGCGGCGATTCGTCTTCGCCAGCTGGCAGCCGAAAAAGACCAGGAGTTGATGGTCTGTGTGGTTGAAAAAGGCTCCGAAGTTGGTGCGCACATCCTATCCGGTGCCGTTTTTGAACCTACCGCACTCAATGAACTCATTCCTGACTGGCAGGAAAAGAACGCTCCCCTGTTAACCAAGGTGTCTGAAGATAATATTTACCTCTTTAGAGGTCAGGACAAATCCATCAAGATTCCAAATCTCTTTGCACCTAAAACCATGCATAACCATGGCAACTATATTGTCAGTTTAGGCAATGTCTGTCGCTGGTTAGCAGAGCAAGCTGAGAGCTTGGGCGTTGAAATATTCCCGGGCTTTGCTGCTTCCGAAGTGCTTTACAATGACGATGGTTCGGTAAAAGGTATCGCTACCGGCGATATGGGTATTGGTCGTGACGGTGAGAAGAAAGACAGCTATATGCCTGGCATGGAACTGCACGCCAAGTACACCTTATTTGCTGAAGGTTGTCGCGGTCACTTAGGTAAAGAGTTGATTGCCAAATTTAAGCTCGATGAAGGCAAAGAGCCGCAACATTATGGCATTGGAATTAAAGAGCTGTGGAAAGTTCCAGCTGAACAACACAAGCCAGGTCTGGTTGTGCACACAGCAGGATGGCCTTTAAGCGAGTCAGGCTCTGCTGGTGGCGGCTTCCTGTACCATATCGAAGATGAGCAGGTAGTTGTTGGTCTGATTACCGACCTGTCCTATTCAAATCCACACGTTAGCCCTTTTGATGAGTTCCAGCGCTATAAGCACCAGTCTGCCATCAAGCAATATCTAGAAGGTGGCGAACGTATTTCTTATGGAGCACGAGCCATTACCAAAGGTGGTTTGCAATCACAGCCAAAAATGTCTTTCCCGGGTGGCTTGTTGATTGGTGATGATGCAGGCACCTTAAACTTTGCCAAAATCAAAGGTTCACACACCGCCATGAAGTCAGGCATGATTGCTGCTGAAACGGTTATGTCAGCTGTGACTTATGAGCGCGCTAATGATGATTTGCTTGAATATGCAGAGAATTATAAAAAGTCCTGGGCATGGAAAGAACTTCATGCACAACGTAACTTCGGTCCTGCACAACATAAATGGGGCAACCTGGTAGGTTCGGCTTATGCCTTCATTGATTTAAATATTTTCAATGGCAAGCTGCCATGGACCTTAAGCGACCCTGAGCCGGATTACGCGCAATTAAAGCCAGCGTCAGAATGCAAAAAGATTAACTACCCAAAACCGGATGGTAAGTTATCATTTGATAAGCTTTCATCAGTGTTTGTTTCCAACACCAATCATGAAGAAGATCAGCCAGTCCATCTACAGCTGAAAGATCCTTCTATCCCGATTGAGGTTAACTTGGAAAAGTATGATGAGCCTGCGCAACGCTACTGCCCTGCCGGGGTTTATGAAGTAGTACGTGATGATGATGGCAATAACCCCAAGTTTGTAATCAATGCACAAAACTGCGTGCACTGTAAAACTTGTGATATTAAAGATCCGAGTCAGAACATTCATTGGGTAACACCGGAGGGTACTGGTGGTCCTAACTATCCTAATATGTAAGCACTTATACATAACCCATAAAAAAAGCGGCAATATTGCCGCTTTTTTTATAACACTAAATTCATATTGGTTAACTTTGCTTTCTTCTTAAACCAAACAAACTTAAAAGAACTAGCATCATAACAGGGACACTACCACCGCCTGAGTTGTTGTCTTCTTCAGTTTCGCAGACTTCTACTTCGCCACCAGTAGGATCGAGTCTGAAAGCTCTAACCTCACCGTCTTTCACGCCAAAACCGATGACTTGTCCCGCATTATTGATATCGGTAGCTTCGGTCAACTTCCAGCCAGAATCACACGAGATCAAATTATTCAGGTTTTTCATTTCATTGTTTTCATAAATGAATGCAGCAAACTCATTTAATGTAGGAGTTGATACAAGAGCTCTGCCAACAATTTGTCCATTATCATTAATTGCTCGGGCCCTTGAGTCTGTATAGCTGGAACCTAAGAAGCCCAAGAAGGTTAATTCTTCAGATCCACTTTGCGCATCATAATAGAAAGCTTCCTGGTTATTTCTAGAACCCGAAATATATACACTACCAACCACCTCATCATGAATATTAATTCCGTGTGCGAATGTAGCACGATCATCCTTGGTGGGGAGTTCTGTGATTGCATTCTGGTTATTAGTATCCACAATGAATGACTTTATCGTGTACTGTTCACTATCAGCAACTTTTGCATCTGAGAAGCCAATTGCTTTTCCTGCATTGCTGATTGACGTCATGTAGGACTGTCTTGTTACTTCATCAGCCAGAGTAGGAACCATAAAATAGGTTTGATCATTGTTGTTGTAGATAAAACCTCTGTCTACAGCACTATTGGCATCATCTGGATCTTCATCAAAACGCCCATGACCTACAATAAAATTACTATCATTAATATCAAAAGCGCGTGTTTCAATAAGATTATCTTTCTCCGGCAATGCTTCGATGTTTCCATCAAAAATAACCGCAAAAATCTCTTCCTGAATCACTGTATCGCCATTTTCCTGCTCTACTTCAGTCAAAACATTAGAATAACCAACAGCGACTCCTGCAGCGTTTATACCTAGAGCCTCGCTGGCCTCTCCATCTGTTAGTACACCAAGATCTTCATTGGCGCCCGACTGGTATTTTACGGCATGAGCAAAAAACTCCCTCTGCTCTTCTTCTTCGTTTATCGGGCCATTTGCCATACCCACAGCAACCCCATGCTCATTAATCTTATAGGCAACATTGTAATTACCATCAAGACCACCTAAATCTACAATGTCGTAAGGAGCTGATACTGCTACTCCAGTGCCCAAAGTGAGCAAAGACGCAAGTATTGTTTTCTTAAATTGCTGTTGTTTCATTCTGTTTCTCTTATATTGAAGAATTTTGTGTGCTTAATGCACTTTTCTCATTGGGTACCCGTTTTAGAATCAAGAATCACTCAGCGTCAGGCTGTGATTCCGGCTTGGCGTCTTTAAAGGCATCCA
>JAPHRL010000290.1 GCA_026195755.1 Kangiella sp.
AAATGTTGGGATTCGCTACGCTCATCACCAACCTACATGCTTGTTCTATTGTATAAAGAGCGGTGCGTCACGACGCACCCTACTTATCTTTGTCTTCGCTTTTTTTAACTACCCTGTCGATACATCAGACTAGCACCATTAATCCCCTTATATTGGGCTGAGTGGTCCGAATGTCATAGCAATTCGAATCTTGGATGATTCGAATAATGAAATTCAGGCCATGGATGGACTGTATTTCATGGTGCGTTATGTGACTTGAGGACTACGAAGGAAGTCATTTTATGACCCCAATATCGGGGTGGCCTTCTTTTGGTTACTTTTCTTGGCCACGCAAGAAAAGTAACTCGCTAAAGAGCGAAACCCTATTCCAATTTCAAATTGCCCAAGCGACGATTAGCCGATTTAACCGCCTTGCATGGGCAAAACGATCTCCACCCGATCATCCTCTTTCAACATTGTCTCGGAATACAAAGATCTTGGTATAAACTCCATATTCACTGCTATCGCAAAATTTCCTTCCTGTTTAAACCATTGAATAAAATCTGTAACACTCATTCGTTCTGGTGCTTCTATGGTTTGATCATTAACTATTAACTGCATTTTCACCCTCTGTCTGTGAGCGTATTGCTTGGTCAAACTTTATCATCATTTGTTCTACAACTGCTGGTGCCAGCAAAATACCATGTCTGTATAAACCATTAATTTTACCGGCGCCATCTTCAAGTTCTACTGTCGGCAAGTTATCGGGCAACGCTGGTCGACAGTTAACTATCTGTTTAATAATACGTGCTTCGCCAAATGATTTGTGCAGGCTGTAGGCTGCCGATAATAATTCCAGTGATGACCGGACCGATACTGGACTATAGTCTTCGCTTTCAATTTCTGTTGCGCCTAATAGGTAAATATCATTGGGCCGCGGCACTATATAAATCCGATAGCGTGGATGCACCAGTCGCGTTAGATGCTCTATCTTTACATCCTCTGCTTGCAACCACAGTAATTCACCTCGTACTGCTCGCAAAGATAATTCATTCTTTGCCCCCATACCGCGACAGTCAAATACCCAGTCAAAACTATATGTTTCTGTATTGGTTTTGATTTGTCCTGGCTCTATCGCTTCAACCTCAACCCGCTCTTTCCACTCAATACCTTTTTTTAGCAAACCCTGTTGCAGTGCGTTAAGCAAGCCTATGGTATCTACCTGTCCTTCATTGGTTACCCATAGACCTTCGCCCATGTGTGCCAATTCTGGTTCTTTATCGGCGATTGCAATGTTTTGCACATAGTCATCACAACGATCTAACTTATGTTTTAGCATGCGATGAAAATGGTTGAGCTCTACTTTGTCGGAGCTATGAGCAGCAACCAATGATCCTATCTGCCGATAGAAGACTGACTGCTCGAGTTCTTTGATCAGTTCTGGATATAGCTGCATGGAACGACTACCCAGTTCAAAGATCGTAGGCTCAGCCATTTCAAGTTCAGCCAATGGCGATAAAATCCCCGCCGCTGCAAAAGAACAGGCGGCTTCACTGTTTAATGAATTTTTATCAAACAGTGTTACCTCATAACCTTTTTTAATCATTTGCCAGGCCAACAGTCGACCTGCGATGCCTGCACCAGCAATTCCGATCTTCATACAGTTGCCCATTCTCATTTCTTACAGCCGCGCCTAATAACCTAGGCTATTCAACTTCAACGTATATTTCAGCACCCTGCCGTTTAAATTCTGCTGACTTTTCCGCCATCCCCTGCTCCACTTTTTTCTTCTCTTCAGCATAATCTCTGACGTCCTGCGAAATTTTCATCGAGCAGAATTTTGGTCCACACATGGAACAGAAGTGTGCAACCTTGGCAGAGTCTTTCGGCAAGGTTTCATCGTGGAATTCTTGTGCCGTATCCGGATCAAGCCCTAAGTTGAACTGGTCTTCCCAGCGGAATTCAAAGCGCGCTTGCGACAATTGATCATCGCGATAACGTGCACCCGGATGCCCTTTTGCGATGTCTGCTGCATGCGCTGCTAATTTATAGGTGATAATGCCCGTTTTAACATCATCACGATTTGGCAAGCCCAAATGCTCTTTCGGTGTCACATAACAAAGCATGGCACAACCGAACCAACCAATCATGGCCGCACCAATTCCTGAAGTAATATGGTCATAGCCCGGTGCAATATCGGTAGTCAATGGGCCAAGCGTGTAGAAAGGAGCTTCATGGCATTCTTTCAATTGCTTATCCATGTTTTCTTTAATCATATGCATCGGCACGTGACCTGGACCTTCAATCATCACCTGAACCTCATGCTCCCAGGCAATTTTGGTTAATTCGCCTAACGTTTCCAGCTCACCGAACTGAGCGGCATCATTGGCATCAGCCAACGATCCAGGACGCAGACCATCACCCAGCGAGAAACTTACATCGTAAGCTTTCATAATTTCGCAGATCTCTTCAAAGTGGGTATAGAGGAAGTTCTCTTTATGATGCGCGATACACCATTTCGCCATGATCGAACCGCCGCGCGATACGATACCCGTTACCCGGTCAGCAGTTAGTGGTACATAGCGCAATAAGACGCCGGCATGAATGGTAAAGTAATCCACCCCCTGCTCGGCCTGCTCGATTAAAGTATCCCTGAATACTTCCCAGGTCAGGTCTTCTGCCACGCCACCGACTTTTTCCAATGCCTGATAAATTGGC
>JAPHRL010000169.1 GCA_026195755.1 Kangiella sp.
TCAGGAAGGGAAATCAAGGCTGGATACCTACAAAGAAATGATTGCTGCAATAATGCAGGAAGTGAGAGCAGGTAAGAATGTATGCGCAGCATTTTATGGTCATCCGGGAGTTTTTGCTTTAGCTCCGCATAAAGTGGTAGAAATAGCAAAAAAAGAAGGCTATCAAGCCCATATGGAACCTGGAATCTCTGCAGAAGATTGCTTATATGCTGATTTAGCTATTGACCCGGGGAGGTTCGGCTGTCAGCATTACGAAACGACCCAGTTTATGGTTCATAACAAAAACATTGAGCCGAGTGCTTATTTGGTGCTTTGGCAAATAGGAATCGCTGGCGATCAAGAGTTAACCCAGTTTGAGACAACAGAAACAAAGTTGGGGGCGCTCCGAGATAAATTACTTGGCATATACCCTGAAGAGCATGAAGTCATTCTTTATGAGTCATCAACGGTATTATTAAAAGAATCAAGAATAGAAAAAATAAAACTACAACAATTAGCAAATGTTGAGACCAGCTTGGAAACAACGCTTGTGATACCACCGTTAAGGAAAAAATCGTAACTAATGGTCTTATCAACACTTAAAGGAGATTACTATGAGCCAAAATTTACAACTTCTTGAAACTATTGCTAACCTTACTTCAGAGCAGTCATTATCTGTATCTGAGTTAAAAGCGTTGGGCTTTGAGGAAGAGCTTGCGAAAGCGATAAAAGAAAAAAATATCGCTAAATTAGAAAGTTTATTAGGGGCTAACACCAATGTTTCAGTGATCTTAGCTCCTGCAGAAGATGATGAGGATGCTGCGGAAGATGATTCCAGGGAAGAAGAAATCAAGATCGCATAGTTTCTCCCGATCGATTTACAAACTTTCAATAATACTAATTGGTATTCTCGGTGGCTTGTTGCAAGCTACCGAGATTACTTATATTGAAGAACTAAAAATAGCAAATCATCTTAGAACAACAGATCCTCAACAGTTCTTACAGCAAGTCAACTATATTGCAGAGCTAGAACTTCCCGATAAAGAAAATAAAGCGTTAAGAAATTACTTGCTAGGCTATGCTGAAGCGCTAAGAGGTAATTCAGATCAGTCAATCAATTATTATCAGAAGGTGATTGGCAGTCAGGCTAATAAGCCTTTAGTCATTCGCGCAAAGTTAGCTTTAGCAAACTTGCTTGTATTAAATAAAGACTATGTCAAATCACTTGAATTAGTGCGTGAAGTTCTAAGCGAGGCCAATACCGTTGATGACTCAGTACGCCACTATATTTATCAAGTAGCAGCAATCGTTTACAACGAGGTGGGACAGTTCCAGTTAGCGGAGCAAACTTTAAGTCTACTACCTGAGAATAGCGAGCAAATATTAAATGTCAAAGAGGGATGCTTGCTTGCTGCTGTACAGGCTCAAACATGGTACGAATTAGCAAAGATTACAACGAAAGAACAGCGGCAGATTGAAAGCGCATACACCAGATGCCGAGAAAAAGAGCCTGTTTATGCTCTTTCAGCAAAATTTTATTTGATCGCAGATAAGGTACAAAAGGAAGAGTACTTAGCTGCAAAGCAGACAATCGATGAAGAAATATTAGCGGTAGAAGAGCTAAGTTATAGTTATTTAACGTTAGGTTATTACACTTTATATGCGCTGAGTTTAAATGGAACTGGTGACAAGCAAGACGCGATAGACTATGCAAAGAAAGCCATTGTTTTAGGAGAAAAAAATAATAGAGAAACCATTACAACATGGTTGCTGGAAGCGTATTACTTAAGCTCTCAGCTGTTAAAGGAGCGAGGTGAGTTTGATAAAGCATTGGGGCTATTAGAAGAATATTTAGTTAAAGTTAACCGTTACAAAAACGATCAATCCTCCAAACAATTGGCATATCAATTAGTCGAGCATGAGACTGAAAGTAAACAGCAAAAGATAGAACAGCTAAATCAGCAGAATGAACTTCTGAAGCTTGAGCAGGAATTAGCAAAGAAAGACGCCACTAATAACCGTTTAGTACTAGCTTTGGTCATTGTGTTATTGACAACTCTGGCATTCTGGACATATCGGATTAAGCGTCACCAAATTCGCTTGCGGAAACAGTCGCAAACCGACCAGTTAACGGGGCTAAGTTCACGCCATCATTTTTATGAAACTGCTAAAGCTATTTTGCATCGCAGTGAGCAAGAGAAACAGGATGTCGGATTTATCCTGTTTGACATGGATTATTTTAAATCGGTCAACGATAAGTATGGACACTTAGTGGGTGATTGGGTATTACAAAAAACTGCAGAAGTGGTTAAGGCCAGTTGTCGTCAGAATGACTTAGCGGGGCGTTTAGGCGGTGAAGAGTTTGCGATATTTCTACCTGCATGCAATCTTAAAAAAGCTGAGCAGTTGGCTGAAATATGTCGTAAGGCCGTGTCGCAAATAGATACCTCTGAAACAGGTTATCGTTTTGATGTTTCTTCCAGTTTTGGAGTCACCAGTACCGAGCTGTCCGGTTATGACTTTATGGATTTGATCGCCGATGCTGATAAGGCCATGTATAGCGCTAAGAGCAAAGGGCGAAACCAAATCGTGGTGGTCGATGGTTTGGTTAAAGATTTTGAGAAACTGATTTCATAATTAACTTTTTCGTTACTTGAGCCTCAATCTTTAATCCCAAAGAATTGTTCTTTTATGGTCGGCTCATAGGTTGGCCACTCTTCAATCACTTCATAGTAAACTCCTTTCTGATTAAACTGGGATTCCATCAAGCAAAAATGCTCAACCTTAAGTTGGTAGCGAACTGACTCAGTAATTTCTGACTGAATGGTGGCATCGCGATATAGCGTAATGTGAGGGCGGAAAGGTTTATTGGGTAGCTTGATATGAATACCGGCTTGTTTCAGATTTTGGCGGATGTGCTGATGCAACTCTATCAATTGTTCGTTTGGAGTGACTTCAAGACAGCCCACCTCGGCCTTTGGGTAATAAGCAAACTGTTTTAATTCAATTTCAAAGGGCTTAATCTCGGGAACTTCGATGGCCTCAAGAATACCAACCAGCTGGCTATCCGGCAGTTCGCCCAAGAATAGCAATGTGATATGAAAGTTATGAGGGCTGACAGGGCGTCCAGTAAAGGGGCATTGCCTCTGCAATAGCTCCAGCTGGTTCTTGAGTTCCTGGGGAAGTTCTATGGCGAAAAAGAGACGTGTCATATTTTTGTCAGATTTTGTTAGAGATGGCATAACATTTGTGCCCTTGAATTTGCTACTATCATAGTCATGAGATTGAAAACGATAAAGTGAAATGGCTAAAAAACCTGTTAAGAAAAGCGCAAAACCTTCTAAAAAGAAGCAATCAAGCAAGGCAAATCAGTCCTTCTGGCGTAGAACCCCTTGGAAAAAGGTCTTCTGGAGAGGCGGTTTGATCTTTACCGCTTTATTTATTGCCTTTGTCATTTATTGCGACATGGTGATTAAGCGTGAGTTTGACGATAACCGTTGGCAGTTACCGGCTAAAGTCTATGCGCAACCACTGGAGCTGATGAACGGTAAGGCATTAACGCCAACGCGTCTGGAGCAGGAGTTAGAGCTCCTGGGCTATCGTAAAACCATTAAAACCACCCGTGCCGGTGATTATGAGCAATATGGTGATTATTACTACATACATGTTCGCCCCTTCGTATTTTGGGATGAGTCACAAGCTAGTCGCCAAATTGCTTTCAGCTTGCGTAATGGGCGAGTCAGCCAATTGAAGGACCATGTTTTGGGCGAGCCATTGCAAATGGCGCGCCTGGATCCATTGTTAATTGGCCAAATTTATCCGAATCGGTTAGAAGACCGCATTTTGGTTAAGTTAGAGCAGGTTCCAGAGCATCTCATCAAGGCATTAATTATTACCGAAGACCGTGACTTCTATGAGCATAACGGTGTTTCCCCAAAGGCTATTGCTCGAGCATTGTGGCATAACATCACTTCAGATGGAGGCACTCAAGGTGGTAGTACTCTTACCCAACAGTTGGTTAAAAACTATTTTTTAACCAACGAGCGAAGTTTATGGCGTAAATTTCGTGAAGCGGTGATGTCAGTGTTGCTTGAGGTTCACTATGAAAAAGAGGAAATTCTCGAGGCCTATTTAAATGAAGTCTATTTCGGCCAGGATGGTCCGCGAGCGATTCATGGTGTAGGGCTTGCCAGTAAGTTTTTCTTTGATAAGGAAGTTGAGAATCTAACTCCGGCTCAATCATCATTGCTGGTCGCTATACTAAAAGGCCCCTCAGTTTATGACCCAAGGCGTCATCCCGAGAATGCCATGAAGCGCCGGAACCTGGTGCTGGAGCTGATGCACCAAGCTAATGTACTAAGCGAACAAGAGCTTAAGCAAGAAAAGCAAACTACATTGTCGCTGGTCAGAAAACCCAGCATCCATCTGTCCAATGTACCGGCCTTTATGGATCTGGTTCGCCATCAACTACAAGACGCCTACTCGGATCAGGAGTTAAACTCAGAAGGTTTAAATGTTTTCACTACTCTGGATCCGGTGATTCAAATGTATAGTGAGCGTACCGTTGAAAAGTCGATCGCTGATATTGAGAAGCAAAGACAACAGGAAGAGGGTACTTTGCAGGCTGCGGCAATTATTAGCGACAGCCAAAGCGGCCACATTTTGGCGGTCATAGGTGATCGCAAAGCTGGCTTCGCTGGTTATAACCGAGCGATCGATGCAAGACGCCAGATTGGTTCAGTGATCAAACCTTTTGTCATGCTGGCTGCTCTGGAGCAGAATCAGGAGTACACCTTATCCTCTAATATTAGTGATTTCCCACTATCATTAAAGCAGCGTGATGGAAGCACCTGGCAACCGCAAAACTTTGACCGCAACTTTCACGGGATGGTACCGCTCTATCGTGCCTTGAGCGAGTCCTATAATGTGGCGATGGCGCGCCTGGGCCAAGAAGTAGGAATGCAACGCCTGGCGGACTTTATTGAACGTGCCGGGGTTGAAAAAGAAGTGCGTCCTCTCGACGCCCTGCCGTTGGGAGTGCTTGAGCTAACACCACTAGAGTTATTACAGCTCTATCAGTCGATTGCCAGTAATGGGTTGCGCATTAAGCCGTCATCTATTATCGCGGTAACTGATAAAAATGGCGGACTACTGGAGCGCTATCCTGTGGACTCTGAAAGGGTTGCTAGTGAAATGAATGTGTATTTGGTTAAAGCTGCGATGCAACTTGCCGTTGAGCAGGGTACAGCAAAATACTTGCATCGCGCTAATCCATTCACTTCATTTGCGGGGAAAACGGGAACCACCAATGATCTTAAAGATTCATGGTTTGTCGGTTTGTCCGGTGAGCATCTGGCGGTGGTCTGGGTCGGGCGAGATGATAATAAGGATGCAAATATCACCGGTTCTACCGCTGCTTTACCAGTGTTCTCGGAGATATTCTCTGGTATTAATACAAGCCCCATAGATATGGGCTACCATGACAATATTGAGTGGAAGCTGGTGGATTACCGTAGCGGCTTACTGGCTACTGATGAGTGCCAGAATTCTGTGAGCGTACCTTATCTTCGAGGTACAGCACCGAAAGCAACTGCTGACTGTCAGCCTGCTGTTTCGCAACAGTAAAGCTAACAATGAGCCGTCAGCATTAGTACTAAGTCATTATAATAGGGAGTTTTATGAGTTTTGTTTTGAGTGAAACTTTGGCCAAAGATGCAGTAGAGTTAGGAAATTTTAATCTGTGCAAGTTGTTATGGATGAATGACAAACAATATCCATGGGCCATTTTAGTTCCGCGTGTAAATGATATAAAGGAGCTCTACCAATTAACAGTGGCGCAACAGATTAACGTCATGGAAGAATCAAACTTTTTACTACAAAGTATGGCCAAGGTATTTAAAGCCGATAAGATGAATGTTGCTGCACTGGGTAACATGGTTCCCCAATTGCACCTACACCATATCGCACGCTACAAAGATGATCCTGCCTGGCCGGGACCAGTCTGGGGAGTTAAGCAACCAATCCACTATGGTGAGAATGAGATGATTAAAGAAGTCAGCCCATTGTTAGCCGAACTGAAAGATAACTTTGGTTTTAAAGAGGTTTAGTCGTAGTTTATTAGTGAACGAAGAGTTGGGTTACGAAGCATAACTTCTAACCCAACCTATAAACATAAAATAACTTAAGGATGAGAAAACTCAAGGACGTGAAAATTTAAAGTGCGGGTTCTCTTTCCAAACAACCTTGGTGTCAGCAGATAAATTGGCAATTGCATCAGCAATCACTTCTGAGAGTGCTACCAGGTTCGGTACATCAATAATTTCCGCCTCATCATGAACCTGATGGTAATGATCCTGACCGCGCCATACCGAAATTGCATGCATTGGAATCCCGGTAATATCAGCCTGCTGGCCATGCTTAAAAACCTGTTCCGCTTTTTGCTGGGTGAGATCCATTAGAGCAAAAGGCGCATTGTCGGAACGCATGAATAACCCCATCTGCGCAAAAGGGTCCGCATCGAGCGACCATCCGGCTTTGGAAAAATCATCCTGTAATAGCGCGAACAAATTGGAATATTGATTACCGGTCATCCAGGCGCTGTTTGGATGTTCTTCGACCGGGGTTCCCACCAACTCAAACATGATACCCGTCTCAACTTTATTTAATGGCACCAGTGGATTTTCGGCGAAATGCTTTGAACCTAATAGACCCATTTCTTCAGCATCCCAGGCGGCGATAATAATATTGAAAGGCAAGCTTTCTTTTTGAGCCAACAGTTCGGCAATCACCAAACTGGCCACCACACCACTGGCGTCATCATCGGCACCATTAAACGTAATATCGCCTTTCAGCGCCGGGTTTTGACCAACGTGATCGTAATGCGCACCGACCATGATGTACTTATCATTGTCGCATCGGCAATCAATGTAGCCGATGTAATTAACCGCGTCGATTGAATTTCCTTTATGTTCAAAAGAAAACTCCTGACGGTAAGAATCGGTTTCTGGCAGCGGCTTTAGCCCAATAGCTTTAAAGCGCTGCTCAAGCCATGCATGAACCTGTTTCATTTCAAGAGTGCCCGTTTTGCGACCTTTCAGCTCATCGCTGGCTAGAAAATTGATCCATTGTTGAGCATGCTCCACTCCAGCTTCTTTGGCAGACTGCGGAACATTGTTGGCGCTAGCTGTGTTTGATAAGGCTAAGCCTAACAATACAGCAAGGCTGGAGACTAAAACTGATTTCATTGTAGGTAATCCTTCGGTAATACGGATAACTGGTCTTGAACCAATTGAGTAGAAAGTGTCCAGTCTACCTGATCCGGGCTCTCAATATCCTTAGCAAGTTGTTGCAAAATGTTAGCCTGGACTGCACCACGACTTTGCGCCTGGGCATAAGGTATGTGGTGGAACATGACCATCGAGTAGCGTGGAATAAATTGTTCCGGGAAGCGCTTCTCTAATTCAAAAGCGATGGATTTCTTGAGGTGGAATTTGGGGTCACGCACCGAATCACGCATCTCAATATAATTATCCAGTGCCATATCGGCAATCGCATTGGCATTATCGCGACGTGCTTCATTAAAAGCTGGGAAAACTTTTTCCCAGTCATCGTCAAACTGATTTAATAAAGTGTTCAACTCAGCACAATCTTCAAAACCACAGTTCATGCCCTGTCCGTGGAAGGGCACGATGGCATGCGCCGCATCACCAAAAATCATGGTGTTACCTTGGAACCATTTTTCACTACGTACTGTACCCAGAACGCCTGTAGGATTATCAAAAAACAGATCCGTCAGGTTGGGCATTAAGTCATAAGCATCTTTGAAATATTTCTTGAAGAAGCTATCGACTTTTTCAGGCGTATTCAGATTGGCAAAACTGGCTTCGCCATTCTCTGTTGGCATAAACAGCGTGACAGTGAAGGAACCATCAAGGTTAGGCAGCGCAATCACCATGTAACCGCCACGTGGCCAGATATGCAGGGCTTCTTTTTCAAGCTGGAAGTTGCCAGCTTGATCGGCAGGAATGGTTAACTCTTTATAGTTATGTTCAAGCAACTCGGAACTGAACTGACCGACCTTGGCTGCTTCCATAAATTGGCGTACCGGAGAACCAGCCCCATCGGTGGCCAGCAAAATGTCATAGTTTAAAGTTTGCTGTTGGCCGGTCATTGCATCTTCAAGGGTAAAAGTCTGCTTGTCGAAATCAATGTCGACTAAAGGGTGCTTGAAGTGGAAAGTGACATTACCGGTGGCTTCTGCTTCGTCGCGTAACAAGCTGACTAAGCCGGCACGGGACACCGAATAAATCACTTCTTCCGGACGCTGCCCATAAGCCTGGAATTGCAGTTCGCCTGCTTCGTCATGGAGCATGCGACCTTTCATGGGGATCAGCAATTTCTCAACCTGCTCCATGATGCTAACTTGCTGCAAAGGACGTATACCACGATTAGCCAGCGCCAAATTGATTGAGCGGCCGGCCGGAATATCTTCCAGACGAATGTCCGGCAGTTTTTCATAAACATCAACTTTATAACCACGCAAGCCTAAATAGATGCTGGCCAGCGAACCAACCAGCCCTGCGCCTATGAGCGTGATGTGTTTATCTTGAGTTACTGACATGTCAACCTCACTGCAAACTATCTTTTAAGATAGCGACGAATTGGTACGCATCTTCGAAAGAGTTATATAAAGGCACTGGCGCTACGCGAATGACATTCGGATGACGGAAATCGCAAGTAACGCCGGCCGCTTCGATACGATCAAATACGGTTTTGCCATCAAGGCCGTGCAAGTTAACGGTTAAGGATAACTGGCAACCGGAAGCATTTTCATCGGCAGGAGTTAAAATATTAATCTCCTCTGCCAGTTGCTGTTCTAATAAGTCTCGCAGATAACGAGTCAGTTTTACTGACTTTTCGCGCAGGGCGTGAATGCCGCCAGCTTCTTTGACTGTGTCTAATGACGCGCGAATGGCAGCTAAAGACAGAATAGGCGGGTTGGATACTTGCCACGCTTCTGCGCTCTGCATTGGCACAAACCGATTTTCCATTCTAAAACGCGACTCTTTGTCGTGTCCCCACCAGCCAGCAAATCGTGGAAGCTCTAAA
>JAPHRL010000042.1 GCA_026195755.1 Kangiella sp.
ATGGCTCAAAAGATGGCTGGGGTTTTGATTGGCGGGCGCAATTATTAGCTAATCGCGGTTATTTGGTGTTGCAACTTAATTTTCGAGGTTCAGGTGGTTACGGAAAGGATTTTTCAGAAGCTGGTAAGGAAGAGTGGGGCGCAAAAATGCAGGATGATTTGACCGATGCTACTCTTTGGGCGATTGAGAAAGGACTGGCTGATAAAGACAGGGTCTGCATTCATGGCATCAGTTACGGCGGTTATGCCGCAATGAATGCAGTTGTTAAAGAGCCTGATTTGTATCAATGTTCAATTCCGGAAGCGGGTCCTTATGAGATAGATTTACAGTGGGCCAAATCTGATAGTTTCAGAAATAATACAAAAGCAGGTGAACAGTATAAGCGTTACTCATTTGGTTCCGAAGAAGGTGTGATTCGTGAACGCTCGCCTGTATACCACGTTGATAAGTTGAAGGCAGCACTATTAATTGTGCACGGAGAAGAGGATGTGCGTGTACCAATCGACAACGCATATCTACTTGAGGAAAAATTAAAAGAAGCCGGTAAAGAATACGATACTTTCTATCGAGAAGATGGTCATGGCTTCCAAAAAGTGGAATACCGTATTGAATCGTTTGAGAAGATTCTAGACTTTCTGGATGAGCATATCGGTAATTAGATTTACTATTTGTTAAAGCTTTTGTTAGATAGCCACCCTCGGGTGGCTTTTTTATGAACGAAGTTATAGTTCATGTTTTTTTGCAACCGAAAACTTGAAATATTTACGGTGTATCCCCAAATAGGATCGTGAGCACTAAGTCTCTGAGAGATTAGAGCTCATTAACTTTAACAATATATTGCTTCTATTGGAGGATATGATTATGAATAGAATAGATTTAAGTCCACTGTACCGTAGTAGTGTTGGTTTCGATCGTATGGCATCTTTATTGGATAGCTCATTGCGTGGCGAACAGTCTTCTAACGGTTACCCACCTTACGACATCGAAGTTCTTGATGAAAACAAATATGCAGTAACTATTGCTGTTGCCGGTTTTGGTCGCCATGAGCTGGACATCCAGGTTGAAAAGGGTGTGCTAACCATTCGTGGCCGTAAAGAGAAAACAGATGAAGAGCGTAAGTTCTTGCATCAAGGCATAGCTTATCGTGCCTTTGAACGTAAATTTAATTTAGCTGATCATATTGAAGTGGTATCAGCTGATATGAATAACGGTTTATTGACCATTAACTTGAAGCAGGAAATACCTGAAGCGATGAAACCTCGTACTATCGAGATCGGCACTTCAGAGAAATCATCTGACCAAGTCTTAGAACACAAGAATAAAGCAGAAGAAGCTGCTTAACTCTTATCACGAATCTTGGGCTCTGTATTGGTAAGCGGAGCTTAAGATTAGACTAAGACAAAACCGTTAGTCATAAAAAAAGCAGTAGCCAGCGGCTGCTGCTTTTTTTATGTTTAGTGTAAAAATTTATAAACGTTCCACTATCCAATAAGCACCCATGATTGCAATAAGAACCGCAAGTGTCGGTACTAATTTATATTGCAATACTTGCGTTTTTCTTAATCGTGTCAGCAGTGGATAGAGCAGAAAAATGATTGCTACTTGCCCAATTTCTACACCTAGATTAAAAGCCACAATACTCGAGAACTTATAAGTTTGACTTAAGCCAAGTTCAGATAGAGCTCCAGCAAATCCCATGCCATGCAGTAAGCCAAACAAGAAAGTAATGATCCCAAGCCGTTTGACCCAGTGAGTAATAATATTAATAGCAGTAAAGGCAACCGAAATTGCAATACCGATCTCTGCCCACTGAGAAGGGACTGAAAGCACATTCAATGCCGTTAGTGTCAGTGTAATTGAATGGGCTAGCGTGAAACTGGTGATTAAAACTAGTAAATCTTTAAGTGCTAGGCTTTGCGTTCCGGAGTATCTTCCTTGGCGAAATCGTAACCAGGCGAAAGGTAGAATCAGTGCTAAAACAAACAGAACATGATCAAGGCCAAACCAAATATGGATGATGCCTTGGTATAAATAAAACTGAATCGTATCAAGCACGCTACTGGTTACAAAAGGTAAGCTAGTAATCTGTTTGGCATTATCAATGATGAAATAGGTTTCGCTCTCATTAAAACTCCAGGTTAAGAGTAATTTATGATCATTAAGTGTGTCAAAAAATGCACTGTACTGTAGGGACAGTTGGTCCACTGAATTTTCCTGACCAGGACATATTGCCGTTAATGGTATTTGCAGTAAGGTTTCACCATACAGCTCTGATAATTTAGGTGTATTTGACCAATTAATTTTACAGGTTGCAGCATTAGCCTCAGGGTTGAGAGGTCGATGCCAAATAGTGAGGTTATTAGCTAAGTAGCTTTCTATGTTTGGCATACTATTAATGACTTCTTGCCATAAAAGCCTTCCGTCGTTATTCGGATCGATAGATAGAGCTTGCTGAATATCCTGCAACGACAATGCTAAATGCCCTTGGTATTGATTCTCACCGTTAGGCTCAAGTTTTGCATGGGCGGTGCTGAATTGGTGGGCTGAGCTAGTGGGTGAATTCAAAAGAATAAACACACTAAATAGAAATACGATACTTAATGACCATAACTTAAGCGGTCTTTCGAAACACCAACAGCTTATTCTACTCATGAGCAACCCCTTTTTGATTGAGTTGTTGAGCAATGGTTAACAATTCACGATCTGCTGGCTCTTTAACGGATTGCCAGTTTTTTTCTGCCCAATTTAATGCTTGTTCTGGCTGTGGTGCGATATAGATATAATAATAAGCAATATCTGCAGCGTGCAGTTGGTCGCTTCTTTTAACTCTTAATTCAATTCGTTGTTTGGC
>JAPHRL010000279.1 GCA_026195755.1 Kangiella sp.
AAATCTACAAAGTAGAATAAAAGGATTTCGTAGGGTGCATCGTGACGCACCATTGAACTTGAATTATTTTGTAAAGGCGAGCGGTGCGTCACGACGCACCCTACAGTATGAAGGAAATTATACCTTCTCTGCATGAACCAGATAGCGTAATGGTCCACCAACTTCTAGCGTGTTGAAGGGGTAGCAGGTGACTAATGTTAGCTGGTTAACGCCTCTGTCTTGAATCTGATCGGTTTCGATATTGTGAATTTCTATTTGCGTGACGATGTACTGGTGGCTAACACCATGTTTGTCTTGTATTGAAATTTGCTCACCGGCTTTGAGATATTGTAGAAATTCAAAGTGGGTATCGCGATGGCCGCCCAGGATAGTGTGGCCGGGTTGGCCTGGCAGACTGCTTGATAACAGGTGGCCGGGCCCAAAGGCGAGGTTTCGCCCCGAGGCACCGGATAGCACTAACTGCTCGATGTTTTGGCTAGGCACAGTCAGTTTTGCTACCGGGAAGGTATCCGCCCAGTCCCAGGGTTTGTGCTGCTGCCCGTCAGCAAGAGTTTGCTGCCATGCGTCATCTAAAAGGTATTGCGCGAGAATGGCTTTGGCTTTTATGTAGCCGGCCTGACCAAAAGCCGTGAGGCTTATGGTCAGTAGGGCACAAAGTACACCGTATTTGCGTAAGAACCTTTTCATTTTAATTCTCTTAGACATTGCTCTTATGCATTGCTACGGTTACGACGGCTCAGTGTGAACTGATAAGTTAAAGCTAGCAGTAGCGACAATAAACCAATCAGCATGGCAAGGTTAGCTGTTGTACCGCCCTGCGGGTATCCATGTCCAGAGCCATGTTGAGAACCATGCGGCGCTTTCCAGCCAGCGGGTGTACGATTCGCTAGCTGCAATTTTTTCAGCTCTTCCATCACTCTTGCCGGGGTTTTATCAACGGCGACCAGACTGGTGTAGTCGGACACTAAATGATAGTCAAGAGCGGTCTGTAAGATTTGCTCGCGCGATTGCTTATGGCTTAAATTGAAATCACTTTTAATCGAATCTATTTTCATACGCGCCCACAGTCGTGCAATACCTTTGTCCTTACCGTTGGTAACAGGCGGCAACTTGAATGACCAATCATAGGAATCAGCCTGCCCTTTGACCTGTATGGAGTTGTGCCCACTTTTAGCCGTGCGATAGGACACGAACAAAGGTTCGCCAAGGTAAAGGTCACGTAGGCGACCAGGATACAGTTCTAGCTTGCCAGCTGTACCATTCACTAGAGACTGATTCTCTAGTGATAGGTTTTCTAAAGCAGGATAGCGAAGTTTCTTAAAGAGTTTTTCCAACTGAGACTGAACCTCAGAAGCCTTACCGATATAAGTAAAGGTGCCACGTCCATAGTTGGCTGCCTTGCTCATAAAGTGACTGTTGGGAGCCGCACCAATGCCGATGGTGAATAGACGGTTATTGCCCAGTTGATTTTCGATCATCTGAAAAATCTGACGTTCATTACCAATACTGCCATCAGTCAAAAATATAACCTGACGTAATATATTGCTGTTTGGTTTATCGAGTGCCAGGTTGATGGCTTTGGCAATTTCTGTGCCACCATCCGCTTCCAGAGTGGCGACAAAATATTTAGCCATTTCAAGATTCGATGGTGTGACAGGAACCGCTTCATCAAACAACTTATTAGCGTCGTGATCAAAGTCGATAATGTTGAAGGTATCCTCGTTACGCAATTGAGTCAGTGCATAATACAAACCCTGTTTAGCCTGTTGCATTGAATCACCTGACATAGAGCCAGAAGAGTCGATAACAAAAATCATCTCACGAGGCTGAGTTTTCTGTTGCACAAAATCATGAGTTGGCGGCAACATCATCAACACATGATAGTTATGATCGTCATAGTTTTCGCTAAACAAAGCAACTTTAGGCTCCTGGCCTAATTGCGGTTGCCAGTTAAGAACAAAATCACGCTCAGCTTGCGCAGGGTTTTCCAGTTTTATGGTGTATTGATCGCCATTCTTCTGAGTGACTATCTGATGATAGGGGCTATCCAGCAGCGACAAATCAAACCCTGGATTTAAATGAACCGTGACATTGACGGGGCGATCAGGTTGTGTGCCTGTATTGAACTGGGTGACCGCTGGCGGAAGCTCAGTGGTGTCAGACGCAGGAGTCTCGAGATAAACGGTTTCCAGATAAGTGGTTTCCGAGTCATCTGAAGAATAGTAGCCATGGTCATCGTTGTTGCTATGACTAGATTCTGGTGTTGTCTCAACCGGCTCGTAGCGTGGCGTAATACCTAAGGGCATACGCACAGAAAAGTGAGTGCCATCATTATGAACAAGTTGTTGAAACTCGATGTGGATGGTGATGCTTTCGCCCGGTGCAATATTGGCCAGCTTGGTCGTGAATAAATTATCCCGAACCTGTTCGACAAGGCTGGCACGCTTACCTTCGGCTTTGGCTTTTTCGTAAGTACGTTTCGCTTGTTGTTTTTCTTGGACTTCACCTTCAATAATGCGCTGCCCTATATGCATTTTCAAAGTGTCGACAGCTGCATTTTCTGGCAGTGGAAATTGATAAACGCCTTCGAGCCATTGTTCCGATTGGTTGGAAAAGGTTTGCTTAACTGATACACGAGAAACGACGCTATTAATGTGCATCTCGATGTCAGTGGAAAGGGGTAGTTGTTTAAAGGTTAAATCACTTTCTAGTGAACGATAGCTGATGCTCGAAGGAAAAGCTTCTTCGATGGCATGGCTGGCAGTATTAAGGACTAGGAAAAATGCTCCCCACAATAAGAAAAATAATATCCGCTTCATGATTGCTCCTGACTCATTAGTTGTTATGAGTTATTAGAACAATAGACTGTGACGTTAATAGATTGGGAAAATGGAGAGTGATTGCCAAATGTGGCAGAAAAATGAAGATAAGAAACTATCAGACAAAAAAGGCCTGCCGAAGCAGGCCGAACAGTCTCTTTGGAGAGAGTTTATGAAATCTGTTTTGTACTAAGCTGGCTGCAATGATTTTAAGTCGACAATCACGCGTCCAAATGGCCATACCCCTAGTTTGACCATTTTGAAGTGCTGGATACCGAATGGGATGCCTATGATGGTTAAGCACAGGAATAAGCCCCAGAACAGGTGGTTAAGTACCACCCAGACACCACCGAAAACTAACCAGATAATATTCAATAATACATTGGGTACGCCTGCAAAGGGTTGGTCGTGGCGCATTCGAGTGTCTTGCCCGAACGGAAATAGCGAGAAGATGGCCAGTTTAAACAGCTGCACACCCCACGGAATACCAACCAGAGTTAAGCAAAGCGCGATACCGCCTGCGATATAACCGAGAAAGATGAAAATACCGCCAAACAGTAACCATAGAATATTTAATAATAATGACATAGTGTGTTCCTCACTGAATCTATAGTTTTATTTAAGCGCAAGGAAGATTGGTTTGAAAGTGGCAAAACGCAACAAAGGGAGGCAAAGTGTTAGTAAATATTGCAGGTATGTCATTAAGACAAAAGCTCCCGAGGGAGCTTTTGTATGGAGGTTCATTTATTCTTTTTATCTTTTTTGTCTTGGAATTCAGGAATATATTGTGACTGAGTAGAGAACCCTACGTTAGTACACTCATCATTCTCATCCCATCCAAAGCTGATATATGAAAAGTCGTTAATATTAGACATTTTATCCAGTAAAACCGGGTTAGTTGTTGAGCATAGTTGGAGAACACCCGGTTCAACACGTGCCTGGCAGAACCCCCATGAATACTCGGTTCCATCTGCGAAAGCATAGTGACGTACACCACAGCCAATAATTTCATCAGGATTATCTGAAAAGCGAGCTGTGACCATGTTTCCAAAAGCTATTGAGTTTTCAGTATCGATAGTTACCGGTACTTCTGAAGTGGAGCCAGCATTGGCAGAGGTAGCGCAAAGTGAAAGCGCCATAACAGTTAATATTGATCTTAAAAACATAGTAAGTTCCTTCTATTTTAGTGAGTGATTATTACAGAAAAATCTGTCGCATTTTTTGCAAGCAGCTGAATAATTTTTTTCCTTTCTAATTCATTCATCTGGGCCATTGAGCGCTCAATAGTTGCAAGCTCTGACTCAGTAAGCGTCCCATCGCTCATATAGTTAACAATTTGGTTATTAACTTCTGCCACAGCGTCCGGGTTTGTTGAACGAGTGTTTTGATTTTGATCGGCTGGCATTATTTGAGAGTTGGCCGGATGATTAGCTAAAGCCTTATCAAGCTCCTCTGCAATTACAGTTCGAACTTGATCAGAGGTTAATGATAGTGAATAAGGATTATGATCAGTACTTAATTGATCTGCTTTAGAGATAGGAGTTGCTTGAGTGCCGGGTGTTGTCGTCTGTTGAAGTTTAGATGTACGCTTATCAAGCTCTAATACTTTGTAACAGATGAAGATTAATAACAGCAGTTGCAGTCCATTGAATAGTGTTTGTCGATTCATTTATGCCATCAGTTCAAAATCCATTTGCTAAAAATCATAGATTCTCTGACAGCTTAGGTCAAGTATTAGACAACCCCTTTTTAACAAAAGCCTTAAAGTCAGCCTGTTGTTGCGTCTGAAACAGTTATGATTGAAGGAATAATTGAAACAGGTTAATAGGCGAAGTGCTATTGTCGAAATAGTCTTGGCGCTGGAATTGAAAGCCAAGTTTTTTAAGAAGGTGTTCTGAAAGGTGGTTATTAGGAGATGTAATGGCGTAAAGGTGGCTGTGCCCCTGTGCTTTGCTATGTTGAAGGATAGCTAGAGAAGATTCTTTGGCATAGCCCTGACCGCAGAATTGATTCGCCAGCGCAAAGCCGATATCCGGTGCGTCCAGATAATCGCGCTGAATCAGGCCATTAACTCCAACCGCCTGCCCATTGTCTTTTCGTTCAATAAGATAAAGCCAGAAGCCAAATTGTTGATAGTTATTGTGTACTTTTTTAATGAAAACTTCGGCATCTTTTGAGGAATGCACTCCACGATCACCGATATATTTTATAAAGCTCGGTTGGTTGTAGAGCTGATAAATAAAATTGGCGTCGGGCAGTTCTATATGACGTAAACGTAAGCGCTCTGTTTCAGCAATGATCATGAGTAGTCAGTTTTCATAAGTATATGGATACTTTGCCATGAAATAAGCTCAAAAAGAAATAGTCTTGCATCCAAATCGTGAAGCGATTTTGATTCTTGATTTTAAAAAGGGCGGGCACACTGGCACGGCCCATACCGAGATATGAAGACGTAGGAATAGGTCATGACTTGTCTGTACAAAAGTATGTGGAACTTGAGTAAGCCAGGCATAAAAAAACCGGCTACTTGAGCCGGTTTTTTAAACTGCATAAAGACTGATTAGAACAAGTCTTTGCAAGTTTCTGCTTCTTCTTGCAATTCTTTTTGTGATTCAATCATTTTGTCTTTGATGAAGTCTGATACTTCAAGACCTTGAACGATTTCATAGTCACCATTCTTGCACACTACTGGGTAAGAGTAGATTAAACCTTCTTCGATGCCATAGCTGCCATCTGAAGGAACGGCCATGCTGACCCAGTCGCCTTCTGCTGACCCTAGTACCCAATCATGCATGTGATCAAGGATAGCGTTAGCAGCTGAAGCAGCTGATGAAGCACCACGTGCAGCGATTACTGCTGCGCCACGCTTAGCAACGATTGGCATGAATTCTTCTTTTGCCCAGGTAGCATCAACTTTATCTGCTGCTTTATCACCATTAACAGTCGCAAAAGAAATGTCTGGTACCTGAGTTACTGAGTGGTTACCCCAGATGATCATTTTCTTAATTCCTGCAATGTCAGCATCCGCTTTTTCAGCTAATTGATAAATTGCACGATTATGGTCAAGACGAGTCAATGCAGAGATATTGCGTTGATTAATACTTGGAGCATTTTTCGCAAGGATATAGGCATTAGTATTAGCAGGATTACCCACTACCAAAATTCTAATGTTCTTGTCAGCAACTTGATCAATCACTTTACCTAAAGCGCTGAAGATTTTACCGTTATCCGTTAATAGGTCTTTGCGCTCCATGCCTGGGCCACGAGGCTTAGCACCAACCATCAGGCCGATGTTAGCGTCTTTAAAGGCTACCGCTGGGTCGTCTGTAACAACGATGTCTTGAACTAATGGGAATGCACAATCATTCAACTCCATAGCAACCGCTTCACACACTTTAAGTGCTGGAGTGATTTCTAGAAGGTTAAGAATTACTGGCTGATCTTTGCCAAGCATTTCACCGCTGGCGATGCGGAATAATAGTGAATAACAAATTTGGCCGGCTGCACCGGTAACAGTAACGCGAACAGGCTGTTTCATTCCTGAATCCTCAGTTATTTGAGATGATGAAATAAGGGCGCAACTTTAGCATAAAATAAGGCTAAATCCTATGATCGACGGGCTATAAAGAGGGGTTAAAGCAAAAAAATTAGCGGTAAATTTATATGGTGCGGTTGGAACTAAACGTCAGCAAATTCCTGACGGGAGCCTAGCCAGCGTTGGCAGATTTTATGGGCAAGCTCATTATTTTCAGCAATTAAATCATGTGCTTGCTGCTGAATGGCCGGAACCAACTCGGCATCGCGTACTAAATTAGCAAAACGCAGACTGACTTCACCAGTCTGGCGAGTGCCCAACATTTCGCCGGGGCCACGCAAACGAAGGTCTTCTTCTGCGATGACAAAGCCATCATTGGTTTCGCGCATGACCTGAATGCGTGCTTTGGCATTATCGGATAACGGATGCTGATAGAGCAAAACACAATGGCTTTCTACGGAACCACGGCCAACTCGGCCACGCAGCTGGTGCAATTGTGACAAACCCAGTCGTTCAGGGTTTTCGATAACCATCAAGCTGGCGTTAGGTACATCAACGCCGACCTCGATAACGGTTGTAGCAACCAGAATATCCAGATCGCCTTGCTTGAACTTATCCATGACCAATTGCTTTTGGTCCGGCTTTAAGCGGCCATGTAATAATCCTACACGGCAATTAGGCAGCTGTTGAGTCAACTGGTTGGCGGCAGATTCTGCCGCCTGACATTGGATTTCTTCCGACTCATCAATCAAGGTACAGACCCAGTAGACTTGCCTATTTTCATCACGACAGGCGGTTTGGATGCGTTTGATAACTTGATCGCGTTTTTGATCGGAAAGGGCCACGGTTTGCACCGGCGTTCGTCCCGGCGGCAATTCATCGATAATGGAAACATCCATATCGGCATAGACGGTCATCGCCAGAGTTCGCGGAATGGGCGTGGCCGTCATCATTAACTGATGCAGCTGCAAACCATCCGGTGCTTTTTGCTTCAGCATCAATCGCTGGTTTACACCGAAACGATGTTGCTCATCAATGATGGCCAAACCCAGTTTGTGGTATTCCACACCTTTCTGGAACAGCGCATGCGTACCAACGATTAATTTGGCTTCACCGCTGGCAATCGATTCGAGTGCGCTTTTGCGCTGACTGGCGGTTAATTTACTGGCCAGGAAAACGCAGGGAATATTCATCGGCTCAAACCATTGAGCAAATGATTGATAATGTTGGTCGGCCAACAGCTCGGTGGGCGCCATAATCGCCACCTGATAACCCGCTTCAATCGCTTGCAGCGCAGCCTGGGCAGCGACCAGTGTTTTACCCGCACCGACATCGCCCTGTAGCAGTCGTAGCATCGGGTGCGGTTGTTCCAGATCTTTGATAATTTCCTGAGAAACTCTTTGCTGAGCTTTGGTCAGCTGGAAAGGCAATTGTTGCAACAGCTGAGCCTGTAATTTTCCTGAGCCCTTACCTGAGTTTTTAAGTACCGGTGCTGAATAATCTTTTTGCTGATTACGTTGCAGCAATAAGCTCAACTGCTGGGCCAATAACTCTTCGCTGATCAGGCGTCGCACGGCCGGTGTCTGATTGGATTGTAGCTGTACCAAGTCAGCATCTTTGGGCGGAGAATGGATCCAGGCCAATGATGCATTGATGTCCGGTAATTTAAGTGTTTGCAGCAGAGGTTGCGGTAATAAATTATCAATCGGATGTTTTTTTAGCAGCGCAACGGCTTGGCGCATCATATGCCGGAAGCTGGCCTGATGCAGGCCTTCGGTCGCTGGATAAATTGGCGTTAAGGACTCCAGCAAAGGTGCGGCGGTACTTGGATTAACGGCGGTTAATTCAGGGTGGACCATTGAGAACTGAAAGCCGAAACGCCGGACTTCGCCAAACGCATAAAACTCTGCGCCACGCTGCATTCGTTGCTGCTGGCCTTTATTAAAATAAAAAAAACGAAAATCGATGCTGGCACTTTCATCGCTGGCGCGGCAGACAAGTGAGCGCCGCTTGCCAAATTTGACCTGCGCTAACTCGACCGTGACTTTGATTAGGGCGCGCTCGCCATCTTTTAAGGAAGCAATGGTGCGCACCCGAGTTCGATCTTCGTAGCGCAATGGCAAGTGAAACAATAAATCCAGTACCGATTGGATATGCAACTTCTCAAGCTTTTCGGCCACTTTCGGCCCTACCCCTTTCAGACTGGTGCAGGGTAAGTTTTCTAAATTGATATCAGCTGCTAGTTTGGAAATGGCCATTAGTCGAGTGGTTTGGCACCTTCAATGGTGATTTGCGATAGCGCATTGTTAATGATTTCCAAAGCCTTCTTGCGTGGGAAGCTACGACGAAAAGCTAACGCCACTTTGCGGCTAGGTTTTGGGGTGTCGAATTCTCGCGTCACCAGCCCCAGTTTTTCATTGTGGAAATTGGCAGCCGAACGCGGAATGACACTGATGCCCAAACCACTGGCGACCATCTGACGAATGGTTTCGATGGAGCTGCCAGTAATCCAGTCTTTCTGTGGATTCAGGCTGGAGTCTTTGCATTGCGGACAGGCTTCGATGACCTGATCGCGGAAACAGTGGCCTGCACCCAACATAATCATGACTTCATCGGCGATATCAACGATATGCAATTTGTCACGTTTCACCCAGGGGTGCTTTTCAGGCAGCAAAGCAATAAATTCTTCTTCGTACAAAGGAACAACGTCCACTTCAGGCTCATCGAATGGTAGCGCCACGAAAATCACATCCAACTCGCCATTACGAAGTTTGGTGCGTAAGTTGTGGGTGTAGTCTTCATCAATATGCAGTGGCATTTTGGGAGCCAGTTTTTTCAGCATGGGGATTAGTGAAGGAAGAAGATAAGGGCCAATGGTAAAAATGGCGCCGATTTTTAAGGGGCCATCGAGCTGATCAGAATTTTGTTTAGCCATTTGTTTTAACTGGCTGACTTGCTCAAGGATGTGTTGAGCTTGTTCGATAATCGGTTTGCCTTCCGGGGTTACTTTGACATCGGATTTGCTACGCTCAAACAGAATCACGCCAAGCTGCTCTTCCAGCTTGCGCACGCCAACGCTTAAGGTCGGTTGGCTAACAAAGCAGGCCTCAGCGGCACGTCCGAAGTGGCGTTCGCGAGCAACTGCAACAATATATCTAAACTCTGTTAATGTCATTTTTAATAGCCTCTGCCTATCTATGATCAAGAAGTGGCACAAAGAAGTCAACGACTATAGGCTAATTGCGTCATTTAAATGTGAAGGTTAAAAAGGCTTTCGAGCTAAGAACAAGGATAGCGGGCGATGGTCACTAAGTACATGCTCTTGATCGAGCAGTATGTCCCAGTCAGCAAACTTTTCTGCCAGTTCACCTGGCTTAAGCAGGTACGCAGGTTTTTTCGGACTACCATACTTGGCCGCTTCTTCCATGAAAGTATGGATAGCCACCAGACTGCCAGCGGGTAGATGCTCGTGATAAAGATCAAGTAAGGGGCGATGCAGATAACGGCATTGCACAATCATCGAAGGCTTTTGTAGATGGATCAGCTGGGTTAGCTGCTGATACTCTGCTTCACAGTTTAACTTCATTGGTGTGACATCAACCTCCCAGCGTTCAACAAAGCTGGTGATGCGTTCAATGGCCATAGGATTGCGATCAATCGCTAGCACTCGAAAACCATGCAGGCCAAGGAAGATACTGTCTCTGCCCGAACCACAACCTATATCAAAGGCTAGTGGATCGCTAGCGGGTAAGTGTTGCTCAATCAGTTCGATGTAATCTTCGAGCAAAGGACTTGCTCGCCACAGGCGGCGACTATTGTGGTCGGTAACCCAGTTTGTCTGAGAGCGATCTTGCTGAGTAAATTCCTCGGCAGTCAATACCGCTTCGATCGGATACTGCTGGCGCTCAAATAAACTTCGAACGTCCTGCTGATCAGTGGTATTGGTAAATAATATCAGCGTCGTATCTTTAGGGGGTAATTCGTACCAGCAATCTTCAATTTCCGATAAAGGAATATTGGTAGCACCTTGTATATGCCCCTGCCGATACTGGTCGACAGGGCGCAGATCAATAATCGGTAAATCAGTGTTTTCTAAAAGCTTGGATTTTTGCATACGTTAGTGAGCGCCATAACCATTCCAGAGGGCCATAGTGGTAGCGTTTTAACCACCAGGGTGACCAGATAAGTTGCAATAAAAACACTATCGCAACAATGCCCATTAACTGCAAGCGTGAGAGTTCGGCAAACAAGCCAAACCCAAAACTATAGAATAGGGTTGTGCAGATTAAACTTTGCGCGATGTAATTGGTGAAGGCCATGCGACCAACAGCTTGAAATGCTTTACTGATTTTGCCGTTTGATGAAGACTTGCACCACAGTGCCAACAGAGCTACGTAACCCAGAGCAATAAATATAGCGGCGACATTAGTTAGGGTCATGTAGGAGAACATAAGCTCCTCAAAAGAAAACTCATTGCTTACTAAATTGTTCAGGTCATAAGCAGTTAAACCAAACCCAACTGCAAAACAAATCATCAACAATACTAAATAGAACTTAGTAGAACGAGCAGCAGTTAATACACCATATTGATAGAGCGCCATGCCAATTAACATCGAGCCCCCGATACGAAAGATTCCAAAAGTTAATCCCATGGATAAGACGTTTTCTTGAAAGAAATCGACTCTGTCATCGACTTGCGAGGCATAGCTGGTTAAGTAAGGCAGAGTCTCTTCTTGAATAGTTGCCTGATCAGGGTAGAACATGCTGAGCATAAACTCTAAATCTTCTGCGGGGATTCTATCGATGTAAATGCTGGCCATTGACATGTAGGCGCTGTAAAGCACAATCAGTACGATGCCGGTAATCAGCTTAGTTTTAGGGCTCGTATCAGTAAACAGAAATACCCACAAACCCATGCAGGCATAAATAAACAGAATATCACCAAGCCAGATAAATAAAGCATGAATTAGACCAAAAGCTAGCAGCCAAAAAATGCGACGGTAATGATATTTGGCGGCAGAAATTCCCTGCGCCTTGGCACGCTCAGTCATCAGCATGATACCGGCACCAAAAAGCATGGAGAAAAGCGTATAGAATTTTTGATCGGCAAAAATATGAGTAATTGACCAAACCCAAACGTCTGAATCAGAAGGCTCGCCTAACGCATACGGATTCATATAGTAGGCAAAAATATTTGAAAAGGCGTAGATATTCATAATTAGAATACCTAAAACAGCAACGCCGCGAATCAAATCCAAGGCTTGATAACGTTGCTCGGAAGACGTTGGTAATAATGCAGTTGTCATGGCTAGTCCCTTAGTGAGAATAATTTATTATTACTTATTCTTACCATGAAAATTAACTATTACCAACTAAAGCTTGTAGCAAAATGTAAATATCTGGAACTATTTAGCCTTTAATGATTTGCGTAATTTATTCCACTCAGGATCATCAATGTCACCGAACTCATCCATCTTTGGATAGCGGATCTTATGTTTGTCGCAGAATTTGGTAATGGTTGGGTGCAGGGCTTTAAAGCATATTTCATCGACTTCAGCCTGAGGAATTTTGCATTCTCCATACATGTTAGCACCGGATCGTTGGCGCTGTGCCTCGTAAAGAATCAGAGCTGTGGCAACAGAAACATTAAGCGATTGCACCATACCAACCATAGGGATAAGAACGTGCTGGTCAGCAATCTCGGCAGCTTCATCAGAAACCCCCACCAATTCAGAACCAACCAGAAGACAGGTCGGTTTAGTGTAATCAATACTCCGAAAATCCACCGCTGTGTCAGAAAGATGGGCTGCTAAAACCTGCATGCCCTGCGCTTTCATTTGTGCAATACCAGACTTCAGGTCGGGGTGTTTATGGGTGGTGACCCAACGCTTGCTGCCGCTGGATGTATGGTGGCCCGTAAACTTCACGTCTTCAGGAAAAACTGCGTGCACATGGCCAATACCAACAGCGTCAGCGGTGCGAACAATGGCAGCCAGGTTGTGGGGTTTATGAACCTCATCCATGAAAACCGTCAGGTCGGGCTGACGGTTAGACAGTAAGGTTAATATCTTTTGTAAACGGGTGGGACTACGTGGCAGCACATTTTAGTCCTCATCAAGTGTTACGATGGCATCCATTTCAATTTGTGCACCTTTTGGTAATTCTTTAACACCGATGGCGGCACGTGCTGGATAAGGCTGTTCGAAATACTGCGCCATGATTTCGTTAACGGTCGCAAAATGACCTAAATCAATCATGAAGATATTGAGTTTGGATATATGATCCAGGGTTGCGCCAGCTGCTTCACAGACTGCGCTCAAGTTTTTAAACACTTGATGTACCTGATCCTCAAAAGCCTCGACTAACTCCATGGTTTCAGGAATCAAAGGAATTTGACCCGAAAGATAAACCGTGTTGCCAGCTTTGACAGCTTGTGAATAGGTGCCAATGGCGGCAGGGGCTTTATCAGTTTGAATAATAATTTTGCTCACAGCAGTTTCCTTAAAGATTTCCTCAAAGAGGGTTAAATGAAGTTCTAATTAAGGGTGACGATGAACTTTGTTGACGAAAGGAATGACCCTTAACTTTTTGATGATGTTGGCCAAATGAACACGATGATGCACGCCCATCTGGAACGTCAGAATATTGGTTGAACCATCCTGCTCATTAATATCGACATTGACGATATTGGCTTCCTGATTGGAAATAATATTAGTAATTTGCGCTAGAACTCCGCGCTGGTTAAAGACTTCAATGCGGAGTTCTGCAATATAATCACCCTGCACATCGTCTGACCACTGTACTGGTACATAACGATCATTGTGCTTGTGTGCACGCTGCACATTAGGACAGGTTTCTCGGTGGATAGTGAAGCCTTTGCCTGCACTGACGTAAGCTAAAATGGGATCGCCGGGAATCGGACGACAACAGCGGGCATATTTAACAACCAAGCCTTCGGTGCCTTTAATGGCCAGCGGGGCCTGATCTTTCTGCGGCATGTCGACCACGGTTTCATCGGTTTCTTCTTTATCGCTAGTCAAGCGGTGGGCGACTAACACGCTGGCAATTTTGCCTAGGCCAATGCCTGCTAGCATGTCGTCTACCGTGTCGTGATGCGTTATTTTTGCAACCGCCTCGAGTTGTTCTGATGGGAAATCTTCAAGCTGCTTTTTAACCACCTGTTCAAGCAAGCGACGGCCCAGATGAACGGCTTCATCCTGACGAATATTTTTCACAAAGTTTCGAATATTGGAACGAGCTTTACCCGTAACCACATAGCTAAGCCAGGCCGGATTCGGTTTGGCGCCAGGAGCTGTGATAATTTCAACGGTTTTACCATTAGTTAATGGTGTGCTCAGTGGTGAAAATTGCTTATCGATTTTACAGGCTATGCAGCTATTGCCGACATCAGTGTGTATGGCATAGGCAAAGTCTACTGGTGTTGCTCCTTTGGGTAACTCGATAATTTTGCCTTTCGGCGTGAAAATATAAACCTCATCCGGGTAGAGATCGATTTTAACGTTCTCAATAAACTCCATTGAGTCGCCGGCACTTTGCTGTAACTCAACCAAGCTCTGCAACCATTCGCGCGCTTTCGTTTCTGCTGGATGCGCGCTGCCAGTTTTATAGAGCCAATGCGCTGCCACTCCATTTTCCGCCATCTGATCCATTTGCTCGGTCCGGATTTGAACTTCAATATGCATACCGGTTTTATTTCGCAGAACCGTATGCAGTGATTGATAGCCATTGGCTTTTGGGATAGCGATATAATCTTTGAAGCGACCGGGGATGGGTTTGAAGAGGTTATGAATTTGTCCAAGAATGCGGTAACAGGAATCTTCGCTATCGGTGATGACGCGGAAGGCATAAATGTCCATCACCTCGGTAAATGTTCCCACCTTGTCGCGCATCTTTTTATAAATACTGTAAACACTTTTTTCGCGACCAATGACCTTGCTGGTAATGCGGGAATCTTTTAATCGCGTTCGTAATTGTTCAGTGATGCGTTCAACGATTTCTTTGCGGTGGCCACGAACCTTCTTAACCGAGTGTTGTAAAACTCGATAGCGCAGTGGATACATGTTGGCGAAACCCAACAGTTCTAACTGCTCTTTCAAGCGATAGATACCCAGGCGGTTAGCAATCGGTGCGTAAATTTCCAGTGTTTCGCGGGCAATACGACGACGCTTATCAGGGCGCAGTGCACCCAGTGTTTGCATGTTGTGTAAACGATCTGCCAGCTTGATCAAAATGACGCGAATATCCTGCGTCATCGCCATCATCATTTTGCGGAAGTTCTCGGCCTGAGCTTGCTCTTTGGATTGGAAATCAATCTGAGTCAGCTTACTGACCCCTTCGACCAAATCTGCCACCGTTTCGCCAAACTCGTTGCCGAGGTCTTGCTTGGTTACATCACAGTCTTCAATCACATCATGCATCAAAGCTGCCATGATGGTTTGATGATCGAGGTGTAAGTCAGCAAGAATATGCGCAGCGGCTACGGGGTGGGTAATATAAGGATCGCCGCTGGAGCGCATCTGTCCTTCATGGGCACGTTCCGCCAGCTGATAGGCGCGTTCGATATCGGCTACCTGACTTTCTTCCAGGTAACCGCCGAGCACATCCCGCAAGCTTTCGAAATGCGACATATCGGACATTAACAATTAACCTTCGGTTCGAGTATAAACCAGTCTATTAAAATAGAACTGGTCTTTGCTCACGCTCACGCTTAGCAGCGCGCTCGTCTGCATCAACTGTTTCGCGAGTAGTTAAATCTTCTTCGATTTCACGTAAAGCAACCACTGTTGGTTTGTCATTATCCCAGTCCACTTTAGGGTCGTGACCTCCGGTTGCGATTTGACGAGCGCGCTTTGCGGCTAACATAATCAAATCAAAACGATTACCAACTTTTTCAACAGCATCTTGTACCGTTACACGTGCCATAATTTACCTCTACATACATAATGTGGCGAAAGTGCCAAGGGTTAAATTCGGTGCTTTAATATAGGGCTTTTAGCAAAAAAACCGTGAATAAAGCGTTAAAAAGACTGATTAAAGTAAGTGTACCTTAAATAACTGCTTACTCCATAGAATCTGATAGCAGGTCATGAATTAAATGGTGCTGACGAACTTTCTGGCTTGCAATACGCAAGCGACGTGCAGTGAAAATGGCCTCCATTTCCGCGCAGGCAACCTCGAAGTCATCATTGACCAGCACATAATCGTATTCATCATAGTGTTTCATTTCTGCAGTTGCCGCTGCCATACGTTTAGCGATCACTTCATCGCTATCCTGCCCACGATTAGTCAAACGATTTGATAGTTCTTCGCGTGATGGCGGCAAAATGAAGATACCGCGGCACTCCGGCATTAACTCACGCACTTGACGCGCGCCCTGCCAATCAATCTCCAGAATCACATCATGCCCTTCGACCAACTGCTTCTCCAGCCATTCGCGACTGGTGCCGTAAAAGTTACCAAAAACTTTCGCATGTTCTAAAAATTGCTGCTCATCCAGCATCTTCTGGAAAGTTGCCTGGTCGACAAAATGATAATCCACACCATCCTGCTCACCCGGTCTTTGCGGGCGAGTAGTATGCGATATAGATAGCTTAAGTTCGGGTAATTTCTGTAAAACAGCCTTCAAAAGACTTGTTTTACCCGCCCCGGAAGGCGCCGAAACCACATAAAGCGTACCCTTAGCGATGGTATTGATAGGCGTCATAGTCGTCATCAAATCCTGCTACAATCCAATTCAGATAATATAAACAAACCAAGCCAAACCTTTATAGCACAAGGCCTGCAGGGATAATAGAGCTTGGAAGGTCAAATGGAAAACACAAAGGCGCGATCATAACACAAGACAAACCCCGCGCGGTATAGAAAGTAAGCAATAAATCGAGTGCTTTATGGAGGCTGCCAGCTTGGCCAGCCCCTACCAAGTGTAATCTATTCCATATTCTGCACTTGTTCTCGCATCTGCTCGATCAGCACCTTGATTTCAACCGCACTGGAGGTGATATCGGCGTTGATGGATTTTGAGCCGAGGGTGTTGGCTTCGCGGTTAAACTCCTGCATCAGGAAGTCGAGGCGTCGACCAATGGGGCCACCCTTCTTGAGCATACGTTGTGCTTCAAT
>JAPHRL010000187.1 GCA_026195755.1 Kangiella sp.
CCTGCTTTGGTTAGCCATTCCTGTTGGCTTTGTGGTTGCCAAGATTATTGCTTCGATTGATTTTAGTAGTGCTAACTCTGATTATATCGGTCAGGCGGTATCTGTCATGATAGCCAAGCCTGTAGAAACGTTACAGAATTACTGGTGGCTTGGTGCCTTCTGGTTATCAGGTACAACGTTATTATTATTGAGGCTGATTATTCAGCACATAGAACTGAGAAAAGACTTAAAAAACATAGAAAGACCAATCAGTGAATTGCCTGGTTTTAATTTAATAAGAAGAAGTCGATATCAGGTTATTGCCGTTGACCACAAAGAAATGTCTCCGGCTGTTTATGGCTTTATCAAGCCAACAATTTATTTCCCAATCCACGTTGCAAAGCAATTATCGGTGCAACAAATACAGCTCATTATTGAGCACGAAGAACAGCATATTAAACAGAAGCACTTATGGTTGAACCTGCTATGGGATGTTCTCGTCTGCATTGGCTGGTTTAATCCGCTTATTTATATCGCCCGAAAGAATTTCAGGCATGACCAAGAGCTATTCTGTGATTATCTGGTACTGAATAAAGGTAATCAGACACGAACTAAAGATTATGGTCATGCGCTTCTATCAACAGTTTCTGCCACTCACTCTGTAAGTCTACTTTGCTCATGGAAGGTTTTTAACCAACTTGAGGAAAGAATTATGAATATCACAGACCCGTTAAACAAAACCGGCAAGATAGTGATGACATTAGGCGCTGCCTTTGTTCTAAGCTGTTGTGCCGTCTATGCAGCCAATAAGGAGCCCAAAGAAGAGCGTGTTGTAACCACCGAAAATATAGTCATTGATGATGAAGGTAAAAAGAAAGTAGTTATCGAATTCAGTGAAGGGGATGGTGTCACTTACATCCAGGAAAATGATCAATATTACATCTTGGAAGGTGATGACAAACGCCCAATGACTGTAGCGGAACGCAAAGAGTTTGAACAAAAGCATGAAGAAGCTCAAAAGCACTTGCACATGACAGAGCAAGAGTTAGTAATGGTCGAAAAAGAGTTGGAAAATGCTCATCGCGTATTAGTACTTCATGAAGATGAACTTCAAGATATTGAGATTGAAATAGAAAATGCTCATAAAACTCTAGCCGAAGCTCAACGTGAAATCGAAGTTGAGTTTGAAAGAGGAAACATTTCCAAGGAAGAAATGGAACAAGCTAGAGAAGCTATCATGAAAGCTAAAGAAGAGATGTCTAGCGACAAGATGAAAAAGAGCATCCGTGTTGATATGGAGCGAGCAAGAGCCGATATGGAAAAAGCTCGTGCCGATATAGAAAAGAAGCGTCAAGAAATCATCATCATGAGACATGACGCAGACAAAGATGGCTCGGCAAAAGTGATCACTATTGATGAACGGCATATTTCCGACTCATCGGGTACCCAAAAACATGTCATCAAATGGCAGGATGATAGTGGCAAAACTTTCACCGCCGAGGATGGTAACTATTTTATTGAAGAAAATGGTTCCAAAAGGACAATGACAAAAGAGGAAAAAGCTGAATTTGAAAAGAAAATTCAATTCATTCCAGAGCCTCAAATACCAGTTAAACCTCCTCAACCTAAACAGCCTGAGACAGTTAATAAGGTTGGTTTTACCAAAGCCCCTAAGGCTCCACAATATCCGAAAGTAGCAGTAGAGAATGGGATCGAAGGTCATGTGGTTTTTAAGTTTGATGTCGATCAAAAAGGAAAGCCTTTAAATATTAAAGTGCATGAATCGGTTCCTAAAGGCATCTTTGATGAGGTTGCTTTGAATGCATTCCAGGAGTGGGAGTTTGGGGAGAATAAGCAAACCCAAAACCTGCAATATAAACTGGACTTCAAACTCCAATAAGTTCTTGTTTCAAGCAATAAAAAGCCCGCAAAACGCGGGCTTTTTTATGTTTTTATTTTTTAAATCATTTGAAATGGATAAACTGATCCAAGGTTTAAGATTTTGGTTAGTTCATCCAGAGCCATGCGTGATTCGTTGAGCAGGCTTGGATCGGCCAAGTCATCTTCGGTGAGTGTATCGCGATAATGCTTTTCAACCCACGCATTCAGCGTCGCGAACAGATCGTCATTCATAATGACATTCTGATTCATGGCGCTGACTTCTGTTTCATTCAACACGATACGCTGACGCAAACAGGCTGGACCGCCACCGTTTTGCATGGATTGTTTTACATCAAAAATTTTCACTTCTGTAATCGGCGTATCCTGATCGACTAACCAATCCAGGTATTCTTTAACCGCAGGAACGGACTCACATTCTCCTGGTGCGATAATCGCCATCTTGCCATCCGGCAGCGTGACTAGCTGGCTGTTGAATAAATAAGACTTAACCGCATCTTCAACTGAGACGTCATTGTTACCCACTTCAACCACATGGAACTCTTCGCCATCGAATGCACGTTCAAGATCAGTGTAAACCTGCATCTGATTTAAGAAGGCTTTCTGGTGGGCGAACAATACATTGCCATTGCCCACGGAAATCACATCATTGTGGAATACGCCTTTATCAATCACATGCGGGTTTTGTTGAGCGAACACCACATTGTCGCTGTCTAACATGTGTAGGCGGGCAACAGCTTGAGAAGCTTCATAGGTTTGGCGTGCTGGGAATTTATGGGGTGCTGGCTTGCTGTCATCAAATGAATATTTACCATAAACGAAGAAGTGTAGGCCCTTTTTGCCATAACCCTTATCGCTATTTACATCCACGAAGCGGGTATGGTTGGCTGCGCCTTCATCACCAAAATGATCACCCATTGGTAGAGCAGGGTGGTGAACAAAATGGTTCTCGTCTTTGAACATGGCCTGCAAAATACGGCCTGTGGTTGAGTGTTCAATCGAACGATGGAATTTATTGGCCAGATTAGCTGGCGTGAAATGAACCTTTTCATCAGCGGTATCGCTTGATGGTGCCATGGTGCAGGC
>JAPHRL010000302.1 GCA_026195755.1 Kangiella sp.
ATAATAGCTTTACTCAATGCTAAATCTGACTGACTATCGGGTAAATATTTGATAAAACTTCGATCAATTTTAATCGTATCAATGGGTAAATGTTTTAAATAGGTTAAAGAGGAGTAACCTGTTCCGAAGTCATCAATCGCAATAGAAATTCCGTGATTACGCATGGTTTGCAACGGATTCTCACCCTCGGAAAAAAGCTCAAGAGAGATATGCTCGGTGATCTCAACCTGTAGTATTTCGGGGGGAATATTGTAATTCTTGATCAGCTGAAAAAACTGCTTCATAAAAACAGGATCATGCAAATTCATACTGGATAAATTAATGGCAAAGCGGGGTACCAGTAGTCCTTGCTTTTGGCATTTGGTGATGTGACTAAACAGCGAGTGAAGTAACCAGATTGATAACTTTCTAATAAGATGATGTTTTTCGGCAAGCTGAATAAATACTTGTGGAGAAATCGATTTGTTCAGAGCTTTAGAATACCAGCGCGAGAAGACTTCGACTCCGGTAATTTTGTTTGTCTGACAATCTATCTGAGGCTGAAAAGCTAAAGATAGTTCATCATTTTGTATGGCGTAATGGAAAGCCTGAGTAAGTTCAGACTCAGTCGCCAACTGTTTTATTACATTATTATGGTACTGCGTATAGTGTGCGCTGGAGTTTTGCAAGGTAGAGAGTGCCATGTTGGTTCTACCGATAATATCAAAAACGCCACCATCTTCAGGATAGCGTGCACTTGATAAGTTTATGCTGGTTGAAATCGTATGAGGCTGTTTATTGTCATCAATAAGGTGGAAGGGAGAATTTAATATCGTCTCTAAATGTTGCAAGCGGCGTTCAATGAAAGTGCTATTCGGAGAGTTCAAAAAGGGAATAAAAATCGCTATCTGGTCATGTGATACTGAGCCGACGATGTGCTCACGAACGAAACTATTTTTTATTCTCTTAAGCGTATTTTTTTGAATATCCAACACCATTTGCTCAGAGTAACTTGACATTAGAGAAGACATATCTTTGAAGTGGATCAGGATACATAAGCCATGTTTCAAATGTGATAATGTCAGTTGATGCATTTGCTCGATAAAAGTATTTTTATTGGGCAGGTGGGTATGATAGTCGGTCTGAATTCTGCGCAGTATGGGTTTATAAATGCGACGGGCAAAGACCTTATGTAGCAGTACAGAACTCAAGGCAATTGCAAGAAAAAGTAGCAAGATATTGGCTAAGCTTCGGTAAGCAGGAGCTAGAAGCAATTGTTTATCCACTTCAGCACTAAGCCACCAGTCAACATGTTGTAATGGGTAGAAAACGATAATTGAATCATCTCCAGAAAAGTTAGTAATGGCGGTTGGGCTTAAGCTTTGTTTAAGTTGATCTCGAGTAATACTGGAAGAGAAAAAAACGGATGGAACCACATCAATGGTGGGGTCTATTGGACGTAAAACGGCATCGCCACTACTGGTAATTAAATTAAACTGCCCCTTGTAGCTAACAGGAGTAGAAAGAATTTTTTGATGGATGTCGTTGAAGCTCACATCGCCAGTAACGACACCCAAAAACTGATCATCTTTTACAATAGGTGCTGTGAAAGCTAGATAGGTGGTGCTGTAATCATCAACCCCCAAGTAAGGCTCTGAAATGGTTGGTTGCAGAGTCTCTTTAGCATTTCTATACCATGGCCGAAGCCTTGGGTCATAGCCATCTGGTAAAGGCCAGGGATTCGAAATATAAAAACCATTTTCCAGGCCATAACCAAGATATTGCAACAAATTGGTGTCGGCTATTCGCTCAAAGTAAACTTGTGGAATAGAGTTGCGTAAGGTTGGGGGTTTATTGGCAATTTCCTGGGCTAAACTACTTACTAGCCCAATCCTGGATGACATCCATTCATCAAGTGTGTTGCCGGTTAATTCAGACTGGTGAGTGAGTTGCTGGAAAGCATTTTCGAAGAGTTGTTGGCGCTGAGCGAAGAAAGTGAAAGCTGCAAAAATAACAAAGTTAATCCACAGAAGAGCTAGAAAGCTCAACAGCAGCTTTTGGTTATTCGATAGTTTGCTTAACATTAATCCCTTCGTTGTCTCCTTGTCGCCAAATCAAGTCATATTTGACAAGGCTTAGAACTGAGCAAGCCTACACTGATTATAAGCAGGTTTTTATTGAATTGACAAATATCAAACTAGTTAGAGCTTTGTTGTTCAAAGAAACCTTTTAGGATGAGCTCTGCAGCATATGCATCAATAGGAGTTTGTTTGAGTTTTTTATAGCCTCCTATTTCGAATAGATAATCCTTCACTTCGGCAGAGCTTAGACGCTCATCATGCAGGTGGGTGGGAAGGCCATAACGACCATGCAATCTGCCGGCAAACTTGCGGGCTTTTTGAGTGATCTGCTGTTCAGTGTCGTCCATATTGAGAGGCAAGCCAACCACGAAAGCTTCCACCCGCCACTCTGTAATCAGTTTTTCAACTAAACTCCAGTCAGGTTGATCGTTCACGACGGCAAGCACAGTTAGAGCTTGACTGGACATTTGATCGCGTAGACCGGTGGCGACACCAAGCCTTTTCTCACCAAAGTCAAAGCAAAGGTAACGCTGTGGACTGGTAGCTTGTGCCATTAGGCATGGCCATCCTGTTCTGTAATTTGAGTCCAGTCAATCCCCAGAAGTTGAGTTGCTTTTAACCATCGTTCTTCTGGGCGTGTTTTGAAGATGATATTTTTATCTGCGGGAACAAATAGCCAGGAATTTTCTTCCATTTCTTTTTCGAGTTGACCTTCTTCCCATCCTGCATAACCCAGTGCAATGACTACGTCTGCGGGACCTTGGCCCATCGCGATGGCGCTTAGGATATCTTCTGAGGTTGAAAGTGCAATGTCGTCACTGATGGTCAGTGATGATTCCCAGCTACCAATTGGACTATGCAATATAAATCCCCGTTCTCGATCAATGGGGCCCCCAGCAAGCAGCAATCGCTCGTCTTTGTTATTGTTTGTATTGAGGTTGAGATGGTTAAATAACTCATCATAGGTCGCTTCGAGTGGCAGACTAAGGACAAGGCCTAAAGCACCTTGTTCGTTATGCTCACAGATGTAGGTAACGCTACGCGAGAAAAAAGGGTCATGCAAGTTAGGCATGGCAACCAGCAGATGATTGGCTAATGATTGAATTGCTTCCATGATCAAACTGTCGCAGGGAATATAGGTTTATGAGTAAGTTCTATTGTATCAATTTCTGGTATTTAAGCTATTGTCCGGTTTGAACTGCCAGGTGCGAACAATTTCAAGGACGTCAGTATTATGACGCATGGATTCCGGGAGCGGCTCAAAAGGCGCTGATAAGCGGACAATTTCTAAAGCGGCTTGGTCGAGTACCTTTTCACCGGACGTTCTCAGGATGATGACATCAAGTAAACTGCCGTCTGTATCGATACTAACCTTAAGAGTGAGATTGCCATAGATACCGAGTCTTTTGGCCTGTTCAGGATAATGAAGGTTCCCAACTTGCTCAATTTTCTTACGCCATAATTCGAGGTACTGTGCGTCTACTGGGGATTCATAAATAGCGGCTGAAATCTGGCGCTTTTTTATGCCTCGTGTTTGCAACTGATTCGCGACATCCTGCTCAAGGTTGTACTGTTCAAGCAACTCTGGTGGTGGAGTGATTTCGGTGGGTTGATTGCTTTGGTCGGGCGTATTTTGCTGACTAACTTCAGTATCGATAGTTTGCTCAACGGCTTTCTGTGAATCGTCAGTGGTAACCAGTTGCAAAGCTTGTTTGGATTGATGTTGTTCAGGGATCAACTCCAAAGAGGGCGTGTCGGTATCCCCTTCAATATTTTTAAAATGCTCAAGTTTGGTGGTGGCACGCTCTGCTGTTTCTGATTCACCTGCACCTTGTTGATTCGTTTGGCCAACGAAGTCAGCTTTATCGGGGGGATCGATACTTTCACGCTGAGCCAATGTAACGTCTAAGGCAATTGGAATTTGGCTCGGTTCAGATTCTGGTAATACAAAGCGTACTCCGAGAAAGAGAAGCAAATGAAGGCAAATAGCCAGAAAGATGGTGAACTTTAGGCGATCACCGTCTTTGACCGGTGACTGGCTAAGTTTCACCAACTCTGTCTGTGGTAGTTGTGTAACCTGGCTCATGGGCTCTGATTCGTACGCTCTTGTTGGATGTAAAAAGGTTTAAGTAATTATTGTGTTATTTTTTGCTCTAGCGATTCAAAAAGCTTGGCAGCGATATTAATGCCAAATTCTTTGTCTAATTCTCGCATACAGGTCG
>JAPHRL010000101.1 GCA_026195755.1 Kangiella sp.
CCTGTAATTCGTTCGGGTGTTATCTTTGGGAAGGCTTTTTGAAGGAGCTGAGTGACAGCAGCTAATATCTGATACTGTATATTTTCATACGGTATGTCATCCGCGCCTTCTAACTCAATACCAATCGAAAAATCATTGCACTTCTCTTTACCTTCGAAGCTTGAAACTCCGGCATGCCAGGCCCGTTTATGAAATGGAACATACTGCACCACTTCACCATTGCGTCGAATTAATAAGTGACTAGAGACGCGTAAGCCAGCAATATCTTCAAAATAAGGATGTTCAGATGGATTAAGCGTGCCAGTAAAAAGCTGATCAATATAGGGCCCGCCAAAGTGTCTTGGTGGAAGGCTGATATTATGGATCACCAATAAACTGATGTTCCGAGGCTGCTCACGTTGATCACAATGTTCGGTTGGTACAAAACGAGACGGATGAATCAAGCCCGTTGCAAGATTGATGTAGAAAGCTTGTGGCACAATGTTCTCTTATAATGAATGAATGTTTACCGGGAACCGCTCGTCATCACGCTGATATTTTGCTTGGGCAACTCATGCATTACCCTATCACTTTATTTTGAGCAGGCCCGTCCCTTCTTCAACTCTTTTTTGGATTGAAGTTTCCTCTTATCCAACCTACAAGAGCAATTTTCAGTTATAATAACGTCAATTGAGACTATTGAACACGTATGAATTATGAGTAAAGCATTAATTGTGAAATGCCCAACCTGTAAAAAAGCTGTGGCATGGATAGATGATAACGAGTGCAAACCATTCTGTAGCAAACGTTGTAAACTGATTGATTTAGGTGAGTGGGCAAGCGAAAGCCATCGAATTGCTGGCAAGTCTTTGGATCCCGAGATAGTTGAGCAGCTGAGTCGCAATCAGGACTAGATTTATCAGTAACAGCTAGAGTTTAATCATCTGACCTTTGATTGCCTCAACAATCGCTAAATTAGCCTCTGGAAATTGATAGTCATCCAAATCCTCAATAGGGCACCACAGCAACGGTTGTCCTTCTAGCCCTTTCGGTATGCCTAAATAATCGGTCACTTGCCAAACATCTAAACACACCGATTTTTCTGGGTAACTATGTTCTATCTGAATGAAGGGAGAAAATTTGTAGGGAACAATGCCTAACTCTTCGAAACATTCACGAATCAGAGCTTTGTCTATTGATTCATCTTGCTCCTGCTTACCACCGGGAAATTCCCAATATCCACCTTTGTGCAGGTGTTGTGGCCGTTTAGCAATTAAAATTCGGCCGCGACGCTGAATCACAGCAACCGCGACCCGAATAATATGACTCATAGATATCTAACTTAAGCTTCAACCTTACCGTGGCAATGTTTGAACTTTTTGCCTGAGCCACACGGGCAAGGTTCGTTACGACCCACTTTTGGCTGCTCTCGAACAAAGGTATCGGCTTGACGAGCAGTTTCACTCTGTGGCAGTGCAGAAGCCGAGTCGTGCTGGGCAGTCATACCCGCCTGATTCACTTCACTACGTTTCATGGCTTCGACTTCTTCTGGCATCTGGAACCGAACTTTAGCCAGAAGTGTTACCACATCTTCTTTCAAGTTATCCAACATACCCGAGAACAAGTCAAAAGCTTCACGCTTGTATTCTTGCTTAGGGTTTTTCTGCGCATGGCTACGCATCCAGATACCTTGACGCAAGTGATCCATATTGGCTAAATGTTCTTTCCAATGACGATCAAGCTCTTGTAGCATGACTTGTTTCTCAAGCTGACGCATCATTTTAGGATCAGGTAACAAAGCTTCTTTACCTTGGTAAGCTTTGATCACTTCTTCTAAGATTCTTTGACGCAAACCATCTTCTGCTAACTTGTCATCCTCATCCAACCACTGCTGGAGCGGTAATTCAATTGCAAAATCTTGCTCTAAGCGTTGTTCAAGCCCTTTGACATCCCACATCTCTTCGATAGATTGAGGCGGAATATATTCACTGGTAATGCTATAAACAACATCTTCCCGCAAATCTTCAATAGTCTCAGAAATATCTTCTACATCCATCAGTTCATTGCGTTGCTCATAGATGACTCGACGCTGATCATTTGCCACATCATCGTATTCAAGCAGGTTCTTACGGATGTCAAAATTGCGTTGTTCAACTTTCCGCTGGGCATTTTCGATCGCTCGGGACACCATTTTGTGCTCTAGAGCCTCACCTTCGTCCCAACCCAGTCGTTGCATCATCATGCCCAAACGCTCGGATGCGAAAATCCTCATCAGGTCATCTTCAAGGGATAGGTAGAAGCGACTCAAACCAGGATCACCCTGACGCCCAGAACGACCACGAAGCTGATTATCGATACGACGAGACTCATGACGCTCAGTACCAATAATTGCTAACCCGCCAGCATCAAGAACCGCTTGATGACGTTCATTCCACGCTTCTTTAGCTTGCGCAATTTGTTCCGCCGTTGGGTTCTCACCCAGGGCATCTATATCAGCCTGTAAATTACCGCCCAACACAATATCGGTACCACGACCTGCCATATTGGTTGCAATAGTGACGGTACCGGGACGACCAGCCTGAGCAATAATATCAGCTTCTTTAGAGTGGAACTTAGCATTAAGAACCTGATGTTTTATTTTTGCTTTCTTGAGTTCGTTAGAAATTAATTCAGATGATTCAATCGACACGGTGCCAACCAGTACCGGTTGCCCCTTTGCTTGTAGCTCTTTGATTTCTTCAATGATCGCGTCGTATTTTTCCTGCTTTGTCAGAAAAATGAGATCGCCTTTATCATCCCGCAACATTGGCTTATTAGTTGGTATTACTACCACATCCAAGCCATAAATCATGTGTAATTCAGTCGCTTCGGTATCTGCGGTACCGGTCATGCCTGACAACTTGTTATACAAACGGAAGTAATTCTGGAAGGTGATAGAAGCTAAGGTTTGGTTTTCATTCTGTATTTGAACGCGCTCTTTCGCTTCGATAGCCTGATGCAATCCATCGGACCAACGGCGACCCGGCATAGTACGACCAGTGTGCTCATCAACGATAACCACTTGCTCATCTTTAACCACATAGTCGACATCTTTTTTGAACAGCTTATGAGCCCTTAATGCCGCATTGACATGATGCAAAAGAGCTATACTTGCTGGGCTGTAAAGGCTTTGTTCATAAGGTAACAATTCATTTTGGCGAAGTAACTCTTCAATATATTCCTGCCCTTTCTCAGTTAGATGCGCCTGTTTCGACTTTTCATCAACCGTGTAATCACCCGTATCGTCTTCATCTTCTTTTGATTCATGTTCTTGAGCGACTAACTTAGGAATCAATTTATCAATGGCACGATACATTTCCGAGCTATCTTCTGTCGGCCCTGAAATAATCAATGGTGTACGCGCTTCATCAATAAGGATCGAGTCTACCTCATCGATCACCGCAAAGTTCAATTCACGCTGGACCCTGTGCTCTTTCTGGAAAGCCATATTGTCACGCAAATAGTCGAAACCGTACTCGTTATTCGTACCATAAGTTATGTCAGCAGCATAAGCTTGTTGCTTCTGTTCGTGAGATTGCCCTGACAAAATCACACCAACCTCCATACCTAAGAAGCCATAAACCGGCTTCATCCAGTTAGCATCACGCTCAGCTAGATAGTCATTGACGGTAATAACGTGAACACCTTTGCCCGACAATGCATTAAGGTACACTGGTAATGTTGCTACTAAAGTTTTACCCTCACCCGTTCGCATTTCAGCAACCTTACCGTTATGTAAGACCATGCCGCCAATTAACTGCACATCAAAGTGACGTAATCCCAAAGCTCGCTTACTGGCTTCGCGCACCGTTGCAAACGCTTCCGGAAGTATTTGCTCCAGTGTTTCTCCCTTCTCGACACGCTCTTTATATTCAGTCGTTTTAGCTTTCAACTGTTCATCAGAAAGCGCCTCCATTTCAGGCTCTAACTGATTAATCAATTCAACAGTTTTACGTAATTTTTTTAGCGTTCGTTCGTTACGACTTCCGAAAATTTTGTTTAAGAAACTCATATTGTTCTTTCTTGTGTCTATGTTGTATTAACTATGGATTGCAGGTATGGACTAAAGGGCTAAATACCCCTTAAATGCCGAGCCATAGCAGATAATAAATCTTTGAAGCACTCGATTGTACCCATATTCTGGACGCTGTAAACGCCTGAAAGGGCTTTTCGAGTAGTATTTTCACTTATGGGGGCGTAGAGATACTATTTCAATGATTAGGCTATATTGTCATGCCCAGATAAACAAAAGCCCCAATTGTGGGGCTTGTTTAGTTTAATTTTTGAGGTATTTATAAGGGTTAAGCTTTTTACCCTTCTTGGTTATTTCATAATGAACATGAGGCCCTGTCGAGCGCCCAGTGCTTCCAACTTTAGCAATAACCTGTCCTTTTTTGACAATATCGCCTTTCTTGACGGTCACCGCCTTATTATGCCCATAGCGCGTTGTATAGCCACCACCATGGCTCACCTCAACGAAAATACCATAACCTGGCTTACGATCAACAGTCGTCACTACACCGGCCGCTGTTACGATAACATCCGAGCCTTCTATAGAAGAAAAATCGATACCCGAATGCCAAGCTCGCTTGCCACTAAAGGGATCCGCGCGATATCCGTATGGAGAAGACAACCAACCAGAGGTGATTGGACGACCTGATATTTGCTGTTCGACACTTATTTCTTTATCCAAAATCAAAGACTCAAGCGCTGAAAGCTCCTGTTCTTTAGATTGAATGTTACTTTCTAACTGATCAAGGAATACCACAACATCGTTATAACTTGAAGTAGTACCAGAAACATCTTCACTTGGACCACCTATTGCAGGATCTTCTCCAAAGCCAAACTCATCTTCGATTCCAGCGGAAGCCACTAATCGCGCACCGGCCGCGTCTAGTCGTAATAAGTAAGCTTGCATGGTAGCTAGTCGCGTAGATAAGGCCTGAATTTGACTTTCCGAAATGCGTTTAGCCTGCTCTAACTGTTGCTTCTGTGTGATCAGCTCCTGTTGCCATTTTTTGATAGCAGCTTCACTAACCAGATCTTGTTGCAGTGACCAACGAGTGGCAAGGTGAGTCATAGCAACTACCGCCGTTAGTGCAATGGCGCCTAGTATGCTGAACATTACTAATTTAGAACGTCCAAATTCCAATGCTTTAATTCCCTTTTGATCACTCTTGATAATGGTTATGCGCATAATCACCCACGTTCGTTAATGTCAATTACAAGCAGGCTTGCAAGATGACAATCTTACCGTGTCAGCATACAATAGATGCTAACTCTAAATTTAGCCCAGAAATATTGAGCTTATGAAGCGTCCTTTCCGAGCCAAATCCGTGGCTGATGTTCTCAACTCACCCGAAAGTGTGTTGAAAGGCTTGCTTGATAAAGCAAACTCCTTGAAATCCATTGCCGATAGCATTCATCAGCACTTACCAGAAGACTTACAAAAACATTGTACAGTCTCCGAGTACAATAAGACCAGCTTGGTTATTACTGCTGATAGCCCCGTTTGGGCAACTCGCCTTCGTTATCAATCCTCTGAGTTACTCACACAACTCAGAAAAGCAGGCTTTTTAGGCCTTGCCAACATTCAAATTAAAATTGACCCCGATAAATTAAAGAGTTAAACACCTTTTAATTTATCCATCTTTCAAAACCAGCAAACGCCAGATAATTTCCTGGCGTTTAGGTTTGTGGCTCTCATGGTCGAAAACCGTCTATAAATGCTACTAATTTTACTCTTAATTCAATCGCATGTTTTCCTAAAAAGTATTCACCCAGCTTTTAACTTAAACTGATAACGCTGGATTCATGATATAGGAAATTGGTGCAGCATTGGCGTCTTCATAAGTGGCTAATTCCCACGCGTTTTCGTCCGCCATTAAAGTACGAATTAATTGGTTATTGAGTGCATGGCCTGACTTATAACCCGAGAAGGCGCCAATAAGGCTATGGCCCAATAGGAATAAATCACCAATTGCATCCAATATTTTATGTTTGACGAACTCGTCATCATAACGAAGGCCATCTTCGTTAAGGACACGGAAATCATCCATTACGATAGCGTTATCCTGGCTTCCACCTAGCGCCAAGTTATGAGCTCGTAAATACTCGATATCCTTCATGAAACCAAAGGTACGAGCACGGCTCACTTCTTTTACAAATGAGGTGCTAGAGAAATCGATAACTGCAGTCTGACGACTTTTCTTGAATACGGGATGGTCGAAATCGATGGTGAAGGCCACTTTGAAACCATCAAATGGCTCAAATACAGCAGTTTTGCCTTCATCTTCAACTTCAACTCGTTTCTTAATTTTAATGAATTTCTTTGGTGCATTCTGCTCAGTGATGCCAGCAGATTGCAGAAGGAATACAAATGGACTGGCACTGCCATCCATAATCGGCACTTCTGGAGCCGATACATCAATATAGGCATTATCAAGGCCTAAACCTGCCATAGCCGATAGCAAATGTTCAACTGTTGAAATTCGAACATTGTCTTTTACCAAACAGGTAGAAAGCGTGGTGTCACCTACATTTTCAGGCTTAGCCTCAATTTCTACAGCAGGGTCGAGATCAACGCGACGGAACACAATCCCTGTATCCACTGGTGCTGGTCGAAGGGTTAAATACACTTTTTCTCCTGTGTGTAGCCCCACGCCAGTAGCGCGAATAGTTGTCTTCAACGTACGTTGTCTTATCATTCATTTTCTCCAACACCTTGTAAATCAAGACCTTAGGTGTAATTTACTCAAATTCTAGCGCATAGTATCACAGTATGTCAGTTTTTTGAACAATTTTTGACCGTTTTTTAGACAGTTGTTTGAAATATTTGTATAACCTTTGATTTCATTGGATACAAACAGTTACACAACTTACTGAATAGCAAACTAGATCACACTTTCACCCAGACCAATTTCCTTATTAGTCTTACTAACTCTGGTTGATTGCAGTCAAATCTATACAACAAACGGGCAGTCCAGTACGAAGACGCTCGAAGGGAGTGCCTCTTCGTACTGTTCAAAGTATGAAAGCAAACTGTCCAATAAGTTTCACCTTGCCACCAAAAGTATCGCTATTACGACAAATCCAGTGGTCAGAATAAGCAACTGATTAGTCCGCTTGCTTTCTCAAGAACGCTGGAATATCCAGGAAGTTATCGACATCACTGCCAACCGCCATTTTCGAACTTTGCTCTGGTACTGAATTCGCACCTGCTTGTTTACGAATTGACGGTGGCAAGTCTAGTTGTCCATAATCTAGATCACCGTTTGCTTTGCGCACTTCTTTCTGCTCATTGCGGCTATTACTGACTAAGCGCATATTTGCTTCCTGACCTAAACCCGTTGCAACCACAGTTACTCGAATTTCATCACCCATTTGAGCATCAATAGCAGTACCCACGACAACCGTCGCATCTTCGTGAGCGATATCTTCAATCACTTCACATACTTCTGAAAACTCATCAATGGTGAAGTCTTCGTTGGCCGTAATGTTAACCAAAATACCACGAGCTCCTGATAAGTCGACATCTTCAAGTAACGGACTAGCGACAGCCATATCAGCAGCGATTTGTGCGCGGCCTTCACCAGCAGCAATCCCGGTACCCATCATCGCCTGACCTTGTTCAGCCATTACTGTGCGTACATCAGCGAAGTCAACGTTGATAAGACCTGGGCAAGTGATTAACTCAGCAATACCTTGTACTGCACCATGCAGAACAGAGTTAGCTGATGCAAAGGCTTCTGTTAAACGAAGTCCAGCAAATTGAGCCACCAATTTATCGTTTGGAATGATAATTAATGAATCAACTGAGGCGCGTAATTCATCAATGCCCTTTTCAGCAAGCGCCATGCGTTTTTTACGCTCAAATTTGAACGGTTTGGTGACAACAGCAACCGTTAAGATACCCATCTCTTTTGCTATCTCAGCAATCACTGGCGCCGCACCGGTACCTGTGCCACCGCCCATACCGGCAGTGATGAAGACCATGTCAGATCCTTGCAGAACTTCCATGATACGCTCGCGATCTTCATGAGCAGCCTGACGTCCCACATCTGGGTTTGCGCCTGCGCCAAGACCACGCGTAATGTTCTGACCAATCTGGATAGTGGTTTTAGCGGTTGAAGATTCCAACGCCTGAGCATCCGTATTCGCACAGATGAACTCAACACCATCAATATTGGCTTTCACCATATGTTCGACGGCGTTGCCACCGCCACCACCTACACCGATCACCTTAATGATCGCGCTGTTTTGACAGCTATCTACTAATTCAAACATGTTAGCCATGATAATTTCCCCTTCGATTTACTTTAAAAAATTGCTTTAACAAAAATTGCTTGAACAATTGTTACTTCCACTTTTTTTAACAAAGCGATCCGCGCTTTACTAAAAACCACTAAACCACTTTTTCATACGGTCAAATAGACCTGAAAAACCGGTTACATCTCTTTCACGGTGATGACCAAGATCCTGCTTTCCATAGATCAACAAGCCAACTCCCGTTGCATAAATTGGATTTCTCACCACATCCACCAACCCTTTGATGTGCTGTGGCATACCTTGACGAACAGGCATGTGGAACACTTCTTCTGCCAGTTCCATCAAACCCTCCATCTTTGAACCACCACCGGTAATCACAATGCCGGCGGCAATTAAATTCTCGAATCCACTGCGACGAATTTCAGCTTGTACTAGTTCGAACAATTCGCTGTAACGTGGCTCGACCACATCCGCTAAAATCTGACGAGACAAACGACGAGGCTGTCTGTCGCCAACACTTGGCACTTCGATGGTTTCATCTAAATTGGTTAGCTGACGCAAAGCGCAGGCATATTTAATTTTAATTTCTTCAGCAAACTGAGTCGGTGTACGTAGAGCAACCGCGATATCATTGGTCACCTGATCGCCAGCAATGGGTATTACAGCGGTATGACGAATAGCACCACCGGTGAAAATGGCAATATCGGTAGTGCCGCCGCCGATATCAATTAAACATATACCAAGCTCACGCTCGTCTTCTGTTAACACTGCATAACTCGATGCCAGCTGCTCAAGAATCACATCTTCAGGCTCAAGCCCGCAACGTGCTACGCACTTAGTAATATTCTGCGCGGCGCTTACTGCACCGGTGACCATATGAACCTTCGCCTCAAGGCGAACTCCTGACATACCAACCGGCTCGCGAATACCTTCCTGATTATCAATGACGAATTCTTGCGGCAGTACGTGAAGGATTTTTTGATCCGCCGGTATAGCAACAGCTTTAGCAGCATCAATAACGCGATCGACATCACTTTGAGTCACCTCGTTATCTTTAATGGCAACAATGCCATGGGAATTTAAGCTTTTAATGTGACTACCAGCAATACCGGTATAGACAGAATGGATCTGGCAACCAGCCATTAACTCGGCTTCCTCAATAGCTCTTTGAATCGAAGCTACAGTAGACTCAATATTGACGACCACGCCTTTTTTCATGCCTCGAGAAGGATGTGAGCCAATACCGATAATATCAACGACATTATCGCTGCCCACTTCGCCAACAATGGCGACCACTTTAGACGTCCCAATATCCAATCCAACAATTAATCTTTTCTCTGATGATTTCGACATAGCGTTACCTGTTGCCCCCACCGTTTTGTAACGGCGTTGTATTGCTAACCCATTTAGCTGCAAAACCGTTTTGATATCTTAAGTCAACATAAGCCAATGCATCTGACTTATGAGTTTTCAGTACATCGATATGATTCATAAGGCGCTCAATTCTTTCTTCCACATGCACCTTACCTAACTGCACTTTTATACCGCCGCTTAGCGTCAAACTTATAGCTCCTCGTCCACTTAACTGCATACCTTCAATGAGCAACGATTTTTCTAATAACTGCTCTTGATAGGTTTGTAACAACACTGTTAAATCCTTGGCCATCTCATCAGGCCCTTGCAGCTTTACCCAGTTCATTTGAGGTAGTTGTTCTGGATAAAATACTTTGCCCTCAACAGAAACCACTCCATTCATTCCCCAGTAAGCTAGTGGCTCATATTCTTCTATCGTTACTTGCAACGTATCCGGCCAAACTTTTCGTAACTGTACTGACTTGACCCAGGGTAATGAGACAAATTTGTCTTCCGCCGTATCCATATCCATGGTAAAGAATCCACGATCATCAATTGATTTCATGGCTACCGTAACTTCACCAGCCGAAGTAAATTGTTGTTCAAATACTTCCAAGCGATTAATGGGGAATACGTTGTCGGTATTAATACTAAATACCCAGATTCCTGCAAAGACGAATGCAACTACAGCAGCACTTGCAGACGCGATCACAAGCACCCACTTTAAAGGCTTTAACCAGCCTTTAAAGCTTTTCGCTTGTTTGCGTTCTTCTCGTGTTGCCATCTTTGCCATGTCAGTTAATTCCTTTGTTCACTAATGTCTTTCAACGAAACTTGTTTCTAATACTGCAACCACTAATTCGTCAAAACTCATGCCAGATTGCTTTGCAGCTTTGGGTACCAATGACGTTTCAGTCATGCCTGGTACCGTATTTACTTCTAGTAAAAACCAATTCCCAGTGTCACGTTCGCGCATTAAATCCACTCGTCCCCAGCCATCGCAACCCAACGCATAAAATGCTGCTTGTGATAATTCCGCAAGCTCGGCTTCACTTTCATCATTCAAGCCACTTGGGCATACGTATTCAGTCGATTTGCTTTGATACTTAGCTTGAAAGTCATAAAAGGTATTCGGTGTTTTAACGCGAATGCTTGGCAGGGCTTTTCCATTTAAAATACTTACCGTGTACTCATCACCATCAATCCATTGTTCCAACATCACTTCACGATCATATTGTTTAGCATTCTCTACGGCTTGGACTAATACTTTTGCATTATCAGCCTTTGCCATACCGACACTGGAACCTTCTCGAATTGGTTTAACCATCACGCAACCATTCATGTCTTCAAGAACATCTTCTGCCTGTTCGATATTTAATACGCCAGTATTAAGCATGCGATGCTTGGCAACTGGGTAACCCATTGCTTGCCAAATCAATTTTGTGCGCAATTTATCCATTGCAATTGCAGAAGCCATAACACCACTTCCGGTATAAGGAAGGCCTAGTAATTGCAAGTACGCTTGAATCACACCATCTTCCCCGCCACGACCATGCAAAGCATTCCAGACACGATCACAGTTGCTAGCTTGAATTGACGTCAGACCATCCGCTTCCGGATCAATCAAAACTGCATCAATACCCACATTTAATAAAGCGTTATAAACTGCTTTGCCACTGCGTAATGAAATTTCTTTTTCTGCAGAGTTACCGCCATAAAGAACTACAACTTTGCCGAATTTATCAATACTCATGATTCGGCCTCCGCATTTAATTTTCTCAAATCCATGTTGACTTCAGCCCATGCCGGCGCCAGCGCTCCAACATTACCTGCGCCTTGCGTCACAACCACATCACCATCCTGTAAAATATGACTTAACAGTTCTGGCAGCTGAGAAATTTTCTCAACATGAATAGGTTCTATTTTCCCACGCTGACGAATACTGCGGCATAATGAACGACTATCTGCACCTGGTATCGGCTCTTCCCCTGCGGCGTAAACTTCAAGCAACAACAATGCATCCACTTCAGACAACACTTTACTGAAGTCTTCATACAGATCGCGTGTCCGACTATAGCGATGCGGTTGATAAACCATGACTAAGCGACGCTCAGGCCAGCTACGACGCATGGCTTCAATTGTCGCCATCACTTCACTCGGATGATGACCGTAGTCATCCATTAGCGTGATTGTTTTACCATCGACTTCAAAATCGCCGTACATCTGAAAGCGACGACCAATTCCACCAAATTCAGACAAAGCTTTTTGAATGGCTTCATCTGATACACCATCTTCTGTAGCAACAGCAATTGCAGCTAAAGCATTTTGCACATTGTGCCGACCTGGTAAATTTAACGTAATTTCTAACTCACCATCATAATCCCGACGAATGACCTTAAAGTGGCTTTTTGTACCTGACTGAGTGAAATCAATCGCGCGCACATCCGCCTCATCACTAAAGCCATAAGTTACCGTTGGTCGCGTCACTCTTGGCATGATTTCTTGTACCGTTTTGTCATCAATACACATCACTGCCAATCCGTAAAAAGGTAGGTTGTGCAGAAAATCGATAAAGTTGTTTTCTAAATTTTTAAAGTCCCCGCCG
>JAPHRL010000039.1 GCA_026195755.1 Kangiella sp.
AAAACTCGCCAGCTAGTATTTTTACCACCATTACAATGCCGCGTAAAACGCGGCATTTTTTATTTGTGGGCACCATCCTTTCAGCTGTCATCCCGCGGTACCTGAAGGTACTTCCTTCGGTCGCTTACCGCGGAAAAAATCGTCCGGAACGATTTTAAACAGCGAAGGTGGCCTTTGGTGAAATACAAGGATGTATTTCATAATCCAGTGACTTTATTCCTTCATTGCTTATAAAATAATCGCTTGTAACAGAAGTCCTCTGAAATTAGGATGTTGCGAACTAATTTGTATTAAAAATTTAAATTTCTAATTTTTAGGATTTATGTTAAGTGAATAAGCTAGAAAAAGACATTGAAGGAAAAAGGATTGCACTAGAACAGTGGCTACGAGAAGTTTATGGTGAGTCTTATGGTGATTTCTTTGGAGAGCGAGATATCGGATACGATCACTGGGATGGTATTGAAGGGATTCTTAAAACAGCTTTTGAAGATGAAAACCTAGAACGTTTTTCAGAAGCTTGCCTAGACAATATTCTCTTTTTTATCTCACGCGGTGAAGAAGGAGGGCGGATAATAGCGTGGTTTCGCCCTGACAACAGATCTCTATCTAATATAGCAGACCTGAAAATTAAGAACTTTGTTGTGTTATGTAAGCACGCATTAAAATCAGGTGAAGATTATTGTGACTATCAGCTAGCATACTGCTTTCATAAACTCGAATCCCTTTCAAAAGATATGGAAAAGATTTTACTCGATTTCTTCAAAAAGAAAGCTATTTATACCAAAAGGTTGGCACTTGTATCGTTAACCAAGCATCGTGTTGCAAACTTAGAAAACTATATTATTGAACTCTGGGATACAAAAGATGAATGGGCAGGTTTAAATTGTTTGGAGGCTCTTAAAGTTAGTGGCTGCAATGACGAGTTGTTCAAGCAGTATAAAAAAGTATTACTAAATAGTAACGATGAGTATATCAGAGAAAACGCAGAAAAATTTTAACTATAAAACTTTCAAACGGGCCACAATAATATAATTAATGGAGTCGAGTAAACTAAGAGCACTTTTATTCTGACCCACTCAACCCCGACACTCTGTAAACATCGTCAGTCTTTCTAACGCACTATCTCAAAAATTCTGTCAATCTGAATGGCAACCCAAGGAAGAAGCTTTAGGTGATCTTCGCTTTATTGACTATAAAATAATCACTTGTAATAGAAGTCCCCTGAAATTAGGATGTTATTAGGGAGTAAATTTGAAAATGCTTGCTTACAGCATCAATTGAATCAAAGGAGTGAAGAAATGAAAAGTTTATCTAAATTCTTACTGGTAGTTGCACTTTCGGCTGCCTCATTAACTGCATCTGCAATTGAAAGGCAAAAGGCTCAGAACTGGTGCTGGGCTGCATCAGTGCAAGATGTGATGGCCCAAGCTGGTTTGTATCAAACACAAGAACAGGTTGCAGCTCGTTTAGATGGTTGGCCAACAGATAGACCTGCGCACATTCAAGAAGTCGTGGCGTTATTAAGGTCATATGGTTTTCGTGCATGGAGTGCGGGCAGACCAGGATCACCGCAAGAACTTTATAACTCATTAAATAGTGGCTGGAAATTAATAGCTTTTGCGCGACCTTCGAATGGACCGATTGGACATTTTATTGTTTTGCAAGGAGTGCATCATAGCACTGGTGGCATCATTGTATCGGATCCGTGGACAGGCTACACCTACGTCAATTCTTTACAAGAATTGTACCATGGTTGGCATTGGGGCGATTCTGTCATTGTTGGTACTCCTCACTAAGCCCGTGAATAACAACAAAATCGATACTTGTGAGTTAATGGTGTCATAAGTTAATGGTGTCAGAGTCAATATAGGATTGAACCTGTATAGCTAGTCAGCTAATCATCTAATTGCTAGAATCTGGCTAACTTTATTTGGATTCACCGCCTCAGGCGGTTTTTTTATGGTTCAGTTTTTAAACAGTAAATTATTCAAAGTCTTGTTCATCATAGCTTGCCTGGTGATATTTACCATGTCGCTGATGCCGGGTAAGCAATTGCCGAAGGGGTTGCCTTGGGACAAGGCTTTGCATTTTATTGGTTATGCTGGGCTGGCGTTTCTCGCTCGAATGGGCTCGAAGAAGCACCCAAGCTGGCAGATTGTGGTTGGCTGTATTGGTTTTTCGCTGTTGATTGAGTTTCTGCAGCAGTTTATTCCGAATCGGGGGTTTGAATGGCTGGATCTGATGGCAAATTCACTGGGTGTATTGACTGGCGTTGTGGTTGGGTATTGGCTGAAGCCGTATTTGATCAAGGAGTAGGGGGCGGCTGATTTTATGGTTTTCACCTAAGAGTAAGGATAATCCCCAACGATTTATCACTATGCTTGTATTTTTGATGGGTTACGCAGGTTGCTGGGTCTGCCCCTTGGGTAAACCCATCCTATAAGAGCTTTGTTTTTCCTTCAATAGTATAAGTATATTCCAACTTTCGGGCGCACACATAGGTGCGCCCCTACCATGAGTCCAAGGTTTGGTAGGAGCAGGCCGATGTGTCTGCCCGATTTGTGTTATTGACGTATTTGAGCGCACACGCGGGTGCGTCCCTACCATGAGTCCCAGGTTTGGGTAGGGGCAGGCCAATGTGCCTGCCCAAGTTCTGTTTAGGAGCACCACCACTAGAATTCCCTGCAATGGCTCGTAAATCGGTAAATTGCCGGATTTTTTACTTGAGATAGCCTGCCGATCCAAGTATCTTTAGCGCCTTATAACTCATACATTGCGACTACTTGTAGGAGATTCCGCAGATGCGCATTATTTTGCTTGGCGCGCCAGGTGCTGGTAAGGGTACACAGGCTCAATTCATTAAAGAAAAGTATGATATTCCTCAGATTTCTACCGGGGATATGTTACGTGCGGCGGTTAAAGCCGGTACTGAGCTTGGTATACAGGCCAAACAAAAGATGGATGCTGGCGAGTTGGTGTCGGACGACATTATCATTGGTATCGTCAAAGAGCGTGTGAAAGAAGCCGATTGTGCTAATGGTTACTTGCTGGACGGCTTTCCGCGTACTATTCCTCAGGCTGACGCTATGCGTGAGAACAATATTAATGTGGACTATGTTGTTGAAATTGACGTTGACCACGAAGAGATTGTTAAGCGTCTAAGCGGTCGTCGTGTTCATCCTGCTTCAGGCCGTGTTTATCATGTGACTTACAATCCGCCTAAAGAGGCCGGAAAAGATGATGTTACTGGTGAACCTTTGATTCAGCGTGATGATGATAAAGAAGATACTATCCGTCGTCGTTTGGCGGTTTATGTTGAACAGACTAAGCCTTTGATTGAGTATTATTCTGATTGGGCTGAAAAAGATGCTGATGCCGCGCCAGAATACGTTCGAGTTGAAGGTGTCGGTTCTGTTGAAGATATTCGTGACGCCATATTTGCTGGTATCGAGTAGGCACGGGGCCGGAATCATAATCCCTGCATCTTTAGTTTTACCGAAATAAGAGAGGCTGTTTTTGAAAAAACAAGGAGTTCTCCTCTGTAATCTAGGAACGCCGGACGAGCCAACACCAAAAGCGGTTCGGCGCTACCTTGCTGAGTTTCTTCATGATTACCGTGTAGTGTCGCTATCCCGTTGGGTCTGGTGCTTAATACTACACGGTATTATTTTGCGTATTCGTCCTGCCAGAGTCGCCAAACTGTATAAGTCTATCTGGACGCGCGAAGGCTCGCCATTGCTGGCTATTACTCAGCGCCAGCGCAAGAAGTTGCAAATCATGATGAATCATCGCTTTGTTGAGCAGGAATATGGCAAACATATTCCGGTTGAAATCGCGATGGCCTATGGCAACCCCTCAATTCCTAAAGCGTTAAAAGCACTTAAAAATCAAGGCTGCGAACGTATTATCGTATTACCGCTTTATCCTCAATACAGTTCTGCTTCAACTGCCTCGATTTTTGATCGGGTTGCTAAAGCGATGAAAAAGGAGTTCTTTGTTCCAGAGTTTTCTTTTGTTGGCGACTATCATGATGAACCGATTTATATCAAAGCGCTTGCTGATTCGATTAAGCGCCATTGGAACAATCAAGGTAAAGCAGACAAGTTACTTTTTTCCTATCACGGTGTGCCGGAGCGTTTTAGCAAAGGCGGTGACCCTTACGAAAAGCAATGCCATAAAACTACTGAGCTTGTTATCAAAGAACTTGGTTTGCAAGAAGGCGATTACCTGACTTCATTCCAATCCCGTTTTGGCAAAGAAGAGTGGATCAAGCCTTATACCGATGCAACTCTGGAAAACTGGGGTAAAGAGGGCGTTGAATCGGTGCAAGTCGTTTGTCCAGCGTTTAGTGCGGACTGCCTGGAAACTCTTGAGGAAATTGCCGAAGAAAACAAAGACATATTTGTTGAGAGCGGTGGCAAACGTTACGAATATATTCCTGCTTTGAATGATGATGATGCTCATATTGAAATGATGATAACGTTGCTTGAACAGCGTTTTCTCAAGTAATTGTTGTAATAGTAGCTCCGACCAATGGCATCATTAGCATCTTTAGAAGAACTCTTTTCTGCTGATGGCCTGTTGGCCGATTATTTCGAAGGTTTTGTCCGACGCTCCGAGCAGGAACAGATGGCACAGTCCATTGAGTCGGCCATCAAAGATGAAGCCTCGATCTGTATTGAAGCAGGAACAGGAACCGGCAAAACCTTTGCTTATCTGGTTCCTGCCTTAAAAAGCTGGTACGAACAAGACAGTAAAATTATTGTTTCAACCGGTACTAAAAACCTGCAAGACCAACTCTATTTCCGCGACCTTCCGGATATCTGTAAAGCTCTTTCTATCTCGCCCAAAATTGCTCTGCTTAAAGGGCGCAATAATTATTTATGCCAATACAGACTGCAACAGAGTCTGGAAAGTGGACGGTTCCAAAGTCGCTCCATGGTCGATACTTTAAGTCGAGTGAATGAATGGTCTGTGAAAACAGCCAGCGGCGATCTGACGCAGTGTACTGACCTTGCTGACAATGATCCGCTGTGGTCCTACGTGACCTCGACCAATGAAAATTGCCTTGGCGCTGAGTGCCCAGATTATGCAGAGTGTTTTGTTGCTAAAGCACGTCAACGAGCAGTGACAGCTGACGTTGTAGTCGTTAATCATCACTTGTTACTCGCTGACATGGTGCTTAAAGAAGACGGTTTTGGTGAGCTCTTACCCGATGCGGATATCGTGGTGGTTGATGAAGGACATCAGTTAGCAGACATCGCACACAGCTTTTATGGCCGCCGACTCACTAGCAGACAGCTCATGGAAATTTGTCGCGATACCGAGCTTGAAGCTTTAACCAATGCTAAAGATGATCGTCAATTATCAGTGGCGGTTCGTCGTGTTGAAGGTGCAGTCAATGAAATCCGTTTAAGTCTTGGCGAATCAGGACAGAAGAAAAACTGGCAGCAGATTGTTAATCCGCAACGTAAGCAATTATTGGCGGAACTGAAAAAAGAGCTAGGTGCACTACACAGTCGGTTAGAGCGTCATGCTTCGCGATCCAAAGGTTTGGATTCTTGCCATAAACGCGCAGAAGAATGTTTGCATACGCTGGCCTTTTTTAGCGATAAGGATCAGGAGCTTACCGCAGTACGTTGGGTGGAAACTTATCGCCAGGGTTTTGCCATGATGGAGACGCCTCTTGATGTGTCCAAAGCATTTGCGCAAAGTTGTCGCGAACAGTCGACTCGCAGCTGGGTTTTTACCTCAGCAACGATTACTCAGGCAAGCAGTAAAGGTGCTAGTGATTTTAAACATTTCAAGGAACGCTTGGGGTTAGATGAGGCTCGTGAACTTGAGTTACCGAGCCCATTTAATTATGCCTCGCAAGCGATTCTACACATCCCTCGCGGCTTGGCAGATCCACGCTCAAAAGATTTTATCAACAGTTGGCAAAAAGCGGTGTTACCAATTGTTGAGACAAATCCCGGCGGTACTTTCGTGCTCTTCACCAGTTATTCCGCGATGCATCAAGTGCAGGAGCTATGGAAAGATAAGCTGCTGGATAAAACAGTATTGATGCAGGGCGAGAAGCCGAAGAATCAGTTAATTGAAGATTTTCGTGAAGAGGGCAATGCGGTATTGTTGGCAACCTCCAGTTTCTGGGAGGGTGTTGACGTCAAAGGTTTGGCGCTAAGCTGCGTTATAATCGATAAACTGCCCTTTGCGGCGCCAGATGAACCGCTTATCGAAGCCAAGATTCAGGCGATGCGTAAGTCGGGCAAGAATCCCTTTTTTGATCTGCAAATACCGGAAGCCATTATTGCCTTAAAGCAGGGCGCAGGACGCTTGATTCGTGATCAAACTGACAAAGGAGTTCTGGTGCTCTGCGATCCTCGCTTGATTGCAAATGCCTATGGCAAACGATTCCTACGTAGCTTGCCGCCAATGCACCGTACGCGCGAACAAAAGACTGTGATAGAATTTCTGCAAAACCTAACCCAAGATTAATCGTTTTCATGCCCAATATTCTCGTCATTGATACTTCTACCGAAGCCTGTTCCGTTGCCTTGCAAGTTGGCGATGTTATCTATAGCGACTATAAAGTAGCGCCTCGTCAGCATGGCGAGCTAGTGTTGCCGATGGTTGATAGCTTATTAAAGCAGGCACAAATCCAATTAACTGATCTGGATGTGATTGGTTATGGTCAGGGACCGGGCGCTTTTACCGGTCTACGGATATGTATCAGCATTGTTCAAGGTCTTGCTTATGGCGCTAGCGTGCCAGTGGTTGGCGTTTCCAGCTTACAGGCCATGGCGCAAGCAGCTTATAGAACTACTGGAGATAAATATATCCTGAGTGCAATTGATGCACGGATGGGTGAGGTCTATTGGGCTGTCTATCAACTGGAGGATGGATTGATGACGCTAGTGGGGCCGGAAGAGGTCGCTGAGCCAGAATCTGTCACCATTGAGCAACTAGACACGTCTAATATTTATAGAGCTGTAGGAAGCGGTTGGCAGACTTACCCAGATCAACTGGCGCAACGCAGTGGGGTGTCTTTGGTTATTGAAGAGCAGGTCTCATTTCCAAGCGCTGAGCAGATGTTGCCATGGGTCGCTAATCAGTTTTCCAATGGTTTGGCTCTGGACGCAGAGCGGGCGCAACCTGTGTATTTGCGTAACAACGTAGCGAAAAAAGTCGCTGAGCAGGGCCAGCCTGACTGAATATCTGAGATTCAGGAAGCGTTCATAGACTTTGTGTTACAAATGAAGCAATATTTTAAGTGCTTGATTTTATATGCTCTTGGCATGCAAAATCAGGACTAATAAAGGGAGGCAGTTAATGCGACATTATTTAAAATTACTTTCAGTCAGTGCCATGGCTGGTTTATTAGCGGCGTGCGCCAATGTTCCGGAATCGGTTGAGTTTGAGCAGCCAAGTGTAGATTTTGCACAGGTAGCGCAAAGTCCAGCCACGTATTCCGGTCAGGAAGTTCGTTGGGGCGGTATTATTGCTCGAGTAGAGAACTTGGAAAAAGACACATTGATTGAGGTGGTTAATTTACCGCTTGACCGTCAAGCAAGGCCGCTAAAAGATAGTCAGACGGGCGGTCGTTTTATTGCCAGAGTTCCTGGTTTCCTTGACCCCATGATTTATCAGAACGGTAAAGAAATAACGTTTGTTGGTATGCTCGGTGAGCCTATGCCGGGTAAAGTGGGTAAGCATGAAATCAACTTTCCAGTAGTGGATACACGTAATCATTATTTATGGAAAGAGCGTCCAAAACGCGAATATATTGAAGTTTATTCAATGTGGGATCCATACTGGTTTTATCACCGTCCTTATCATTGGCCTTATTATTATCGATATCGTGTGATTCGTGACTATGAACCTCGTGTTAATCCGAACCTGGATAAACAACCGAATGATCCTCCTATGCCTAAACAACGGATTGAGCCACGCAGCTCTGAGCCTGAAGTTAGAGTTAGACCTTCACCTAGCCCAAGGCCAGCTAGCAAACCAAGAGTCAGCCCTAAATTAGGTGATGGTTTTATAAAACAGAAGTAAGATTACGGGTTAAGTAATTGAAAAGAAAGCCGCTCGCATGTAAATGTTAGCGGCTTTTTTAGTTCATGGTTTTGTAGCTTGGTGATTCGCTTGGCTGAGCCAGCGCCTTTTGCATCACCAAGCTACGCAGAGCCTCAAAAGTTAACTCTGAGAAGCTTCAGAAAAGGCCAATGTTTGTTTTGAGCGATGGATAAAACGTCCCAGCAACAGAATTGCGGCAACCGTTAGTCCAACAAGAATACCAATCCAGAAGCCTTTCACTTTGAGATCCATATAGTCAGCCAGATAAATACCTACAGGGAAACCTATAAACCAATAGGCTATGGCCATGTAAACAGTTGGTATTTTGGTATCTTTCATGCCGCGCAGAGCTCCAGCACTATTAACTTGCAAACCATCGGAGAACTGGAAGATGGCAGCCAGGAAGATCAGGGATGCGGAAATTTCGATAATCGCTTGGTTGTCAGTGTAAACGCCTACTAATTCGTAGCGGAAAAATAACATAATAACCACAGACACAGCTTGGAAAAATAAGCTGGCGCCAATTCCACAAAAACCGGATAAACGCATTTGTCGATAATCCTGCCGGCCCATCCAGTAGCCTACTCGTGCGGTAATGGCTATAGACAAGCCCCAGGGAACCATGAAGGCCACTGTGGCGATATTCATGGCTATCTGGTGTGCGCCGGTTAAGTCGACGCCATAACGAGCGACGAGGATGCCGATCATGCCAAACATGCTGACTTCCATGAGAAGACCAAGCGACATTGGGGTGCCAATGGAAAAAAATTCCTTAATCAGTTTCCAGGTAGGCCAGCGAACCTTTTTAAAAATATTCAGGCTGGCGAAAGAAGGGTTACGCCAAGTAAAAAATAATAAAAAGAGAAAGAGTAAGGTCCAGACCACGCTAGTTGCGTAGCCGACACCGATTGCGCCCATAGCCGGCACACCTAGTCCACCATAAATAAACCAGGTGTTAAAAAGAAGGTTGAATGGAATCACCATGAAGGAGCAGAACATCACGATTTTGGTGGAAAACAAACCTTCATTACCAGAGCGCAGCGCAATAAATAAAAATGCAAAGATGCAACCCCAGCTTAATGCTTTCAGATAGCCGCTGGTGGTTTCGACAATAGCATCTTCGACTCCGAGTAAATATAGAATAGGGTCAACATTGCGTAGCAAAATGAAGGTGATGATGCCGAAAATAACTGCCAAAAACATGCCCATTTGGAATGTTTTACCAATACTGTCCATTTTACCCTGGCCGTTAAAGTGCGCGACCATGGGATTAATCGCCATCATGAGCCCCATGAACAGGGAAAATATAATCATAAAGGTATTAAAACCGGTTCCGACCGCGGCCAGTGCGTTGCTGCTGTAATTGCCAGCCATCAAAGTATCAATAACGCCCAAAGACATCTGAGCCAGTTGAGCCAAGATTGCAGGTATGGCAATACGAATGATAGCAGTCGTTTCATGGCGGATGTCCTGCCATGAGTGGCTGCTGTTGGATGTGGAATTGTTGTCAGCCGAATGTGCCATTAGAAACCTGTTTATGGTCGAGTATGATAATAGTGAAACCAAATACTATTGGTCTTATAGAGTAACTATAACGTCTAAATTTCAAATAATGATGGCTTTAACGCCCCTAAGTCTATCGAAAAGCTCAGGAATGAGTGAGCAACTTCATGATCTATAGTTGCCAACTCTTTTGCTGAACACTTATAGGTTAAGTTCAACTTTTCAATGATAGGTATAAGACTGATGTGCATGGCTTGCCATTCACCATTGATAAATAACCACAGTTCGTTATTCTGTTTTCCGCCACGCTTAAAATAAGTCATACGCGCAAGTGGTTCAGCTTTGACGCCTTGCTCCAGCGCTAGCTCAACCCAGTCAATTAGCTGGTCGTCATCAGGCACTTCTAGCATATCCGGATATTTTAGCTCTGTGACTTCTTTACCAAAGGCCATCAGGTAATCGTCTGATGTCCAAAGCTGCTGCAGTTGTTGTTTTGCCCACTGGCTCATGCTGGTTGATAATTCCCCGCCGATAGAAGCAAGGTTTAGACGACTTTCATCACTCCAAAGCTGATCTAAATCTGTTTGCGGTAGCTGTAACAACTTTTGCACAATGCCGCCAATATTGGGTGCTCTAAAGCCCACCGAGTAGCAGATACTATTACCGACTGACTCACCCCAGTGTGGCGTATTGGGCGGGATATAAAGCATATCGCCAGGGTTGACGATAACATCCATGTCCGCATCAAATGGCTCTATTTGAGCTATTTGTGGGTGAGGGCAGATTGCTGTGGTAGCCTGGTTCTTATGACCCAAACGCCAGCGCCTCTGACCCTCACCTTGAATTAAGAAGACGTCGTATTTATCCAGATGCGGCCCAACACCGCCACCATTGGTAGCGTAAGATACCATGACATCATCCAGTCGCCAGCGCGGAATAAAATTACAGGCTTTAATTAAGCCGCACAGCGGTGGGTGGAAATAATCCAATGACTGAACCAGTAAAGTCCAGTTTTCATCATCTAATTTAGCAAATTTGGATTCTTCGATAGGACCATGCTCAAGCTGCCAGAGGTCACCATCGTGCTCAATCAGGCGCGACTCAATATCATCTTCTAAGCTATAACCAGCCAATTCTTCTGCTGAAATAAACGCATCTTCGCCAGACACCTGCGCAGAAGAAAACGCCCCTCGGATTAACAAGGGGCGCTTTTGCCAATATTCCTTGAGGAATTGCTCAGGACTGATGTCGCCAAGGATGCTTGTCATAGCTTTTCCATGAGTTTTGAATCGATCTGCTTTAGATGTTTTTTGCCTGACTTATTGCATTACCAATATAGGTGGCTGGGGTTAATTGCTTAAGGCGTTCTTTTTCGTCTTCTGGCAGCTCCAGTGAATCAATAAAGACTTGCATGCCCTCGCGCGTAACGCGCTTTCCACGAGTCAGCTCTTTCAATTTTTCGTATGGGTTAGGGATACCATAACGACGCATAACAGTTTGGATCGGCTCAGCCAATAGTTCCCAGTTGCCATCCAGTTCATTAAGAAGTGCTTGTTCGTTAACTTCTAATTTAGAAATCCCTTTTAGGGTGGCTTGATAGGCGATAACACTGTGTGCGTAACCAACACCCAGAACACGTTGCACTGTAGAATCAGATAAGTCGCGCTGCCAGCGAGAGATAGGTAGCTTCATTGCTAAATGGTCGAATAAGGCATTGGCTATACCAAGATTACCTTCTGAATTTTCAAAGTCGATTGGATTAACCTTATGCGGCATAGTTGAAGAGCCAATTTCGCCAGCAACTGTCTTTTGTTTGAAATGTCCAAGGGCAATATAGCCCCATACATCACGGTCAAAATCGATAATGACGGTATTGAAACGCGCAATGGCATCGAATAATTCAGCCATGTAATCGTGCGGCTCAATTTGAGTGGTGTAGGGATTCCAGGTTAAACTTAAAGAGGTGACAAACTTTTCAGCGAAGGATTGCCAATCAAACTCAGGATAGGCGGACAGGTGAGCATTGTAGTTACCCACGGCACCATTGATTTTGCCTAAAATTTCCTGATTCTGAATCTGTTTTAATTGACGTTCTAAACGATAAACCACATTAGCCATTTCTTTGCCCATAGTAGAAGGCGAAGCAGGTTGGCCGTGAGTTCGAGCCATCATTGGGATTTCTGCGAACTGCCCAGCTAAACTACGAATTGATTGGCAAACCTCTTGTTGGTATTTAGCGAGTGCTTCAGTGCCTTCTTTGAGCATCAAAGCATAAGACAGATTGTTGATATCTTCAGAGGTGCAGGCAAAGTGAATGAACTCGCTAACATTATCAAGTTCGTCACTGTGGCGGATTTTTTCTTTCAGAAAATACTCAACCGCTTTCACATCATGGTTAGTGGTGCGTTCTATTTCTTTAATTTTCTCAGCGTCACTCTCAGCAAAATAGTCGACAATGCTATTCAATAGCTGGTTGGCCTCGTCAGAAAAAGGCGGGACTTCTTTTATGGCATCTGCTTGTGAAAGCGCTTGTAGCCAGCGGACTTCAACCGTAACACGGTATTTGAGCAAGCCATACTCGCTGAAAATGCTTCGTAAATCAGTGACTTTAGAGCCATAACGGCCATCGACAGGTGAAATTGCGGTAAGAGCTGAAAGTTGCATGAGACGTTTCCCGTTACTGGTTTCCAAACTATAAGAAAAACTTGCGTGTTTAGTAGTTCTCGCTGCTTGGCCTTCGGTAGTTGTCGACCAGCTAGAGTTGCTACTAAGCCTAATTAAGTAAAGGCATTTTTTGAAACGCGGATCATACCGCAACTGACGCTTTTTGGCATCTATAAAACGGGTACTGAGAGGTTTTGGTGGACTAATGCGACAATTCTTTACAAAAAATATAGGAAAGTTCGGTTTTAATCAGCCCCCTTTTTTGTCATCATCGGCCCCATTAAATATTTTAGGCTGATTAAAGTCGCTACCTGAGCGTTATTTTTATGAGTAAGTTTTTGATAATAATAAGTATACTGCTGGTTTTACTGGTCGGATGCGGCGATGGGCAGTCAGTATCCGGTGAAGGTAAGACGACCAATAAACAAACCAGAGAGCTGATTCAGCAAATGGAGTGGGTTGAAGAAGCCAATGTTGAAGCTTTGGTCAAGCAAAAGCTAAAATCCCCGCGCCGTTTTCTGGCCGTTGAAACTGATGGTGAAGTCTTGATCCCTGGATTACCGAAAGATGTTTGTGAGCTGGTTGTTAGTAATGGTGACTATGTTGTTTTAGCTGGTATGTCTGAAGTGGTTTATAATTCGCGTCATGCAGAATTGAGAGTGAAAACTCGCGATTTCGCAATAACCTATAATAAAAAATTGATAAACACCATTAAATCAAATACATAAACGAATTACTCAAATTAAAAAAGCCAGCGAACTGCTGGCTTTTTTATTGCTTCATTGGTTTAGTTAGAGTTACAAACTAAGAATATCAATAATCTCTCGGGTATTTTCCATTACTCGGATTATCTTGCCTTCCACCTCAATAATTTTGCTTCCTGTTGGGCCAAGAGGGAGTCTCTGACGTAACTCATAAGGAATAGGCTGAACATAGCGGTATACATCTTCCGATAAAACTTCTCCGCGTTGCAACTTCATTTCCCAGCCGGGAGGAAGTTCGCCAGTTCTTTGATATTTCTTTTGCAGGCCTTTGGGCAGTTGTTTTTTCTTGCCGTCACCATAGTCTCTATTTCGGTCATGGTAGTAGTCGCGAATAATGCGAGTTTCATCATCGTGGAATAGGCCATCTCGACTAGGTTTGGGAGCTACTTTGTTCTGCTGTTGCTCTTGAACCTGTTCGCGCTTAGGCTCTTTGTCCATCGCGTAACCTGTTGAAAATAAAAAGCTTAAGCCTAACGTGGTTATGGTAAGTATTGATTGTTTATAGTTCATGTAAATACCCCATTTATTGCTCTGTATGTGGGTATAGCATAGGGTAATTGGCATGAATATACACTTAATAGAGCTCACTAATTAGTTAAATAAGATATGGCTCACATTCCATAAAGCCTGTGTTATAATCTGCCACCTTCTGAGAGACCCCATTAAGTGGATTGTACGCCTAAGTTACCGATTTTAGCGTGAATATCTTTAGTGGATAGACAAACATCGAACAACGAGGAATCATACGTGTTAGAAGCTTACAGAAATCATGTTGCAGAGCGCGCTGAGCAAGGTATACCACCTTTGCCATTAAATGCTGAACAAGTGAGTCAATTGGTTGAGTTGTTGAAGAACCCTCCTGCTGGTGAAGAAGAGTTTCTGGTCGAGTTGTTAACTCACCGTGTGCCACCAGGCGTTGATGAAGCCGCTTATGTTAAAGCCGCTTTTTTGGCTGCTGTGGCTAAGGGAGAGGCAGAGTCTCCTCTGATTGATAAAGCCCACGCAACCAAGTTATTGGGTACTATGTTGGGCGGTTACAACATTGCTACTTTGGTTGAGCTTTTAGATGATTCTGAACTGGCAGAGTTGGCTGGTGAAAAATTAAAGCACACTCTATTGATGTTTGATGCCTTCCATGATGTCGCTGAAAAAGCTGACAAGGGTAATGCAGTTGCTAAAGCTGTCATCGAATCTTGGGCAAATGCCGAATGGTTCAAACAGAAGCCTGCTTTAGCGGAGAAAATCACCTTAACGGTATTCAAGGTACCTGGTGAAACTAATACTGATGATTTATCCCCAGCACAGGATGCCTGGTCACGTCCGGATATTCCTTTGCATGCTTTGGCGATGTTGAAAAACGAGCGCGAAGGTATCAATCCAGATAAAGAAGGCGACATTGGTCCTATTTCTGTTATCGAAGAATTGAAGCAAAAAGGTCACCCGCTAGCCTATGTTGGTGATGTTGTGGGTACTGGTTCTTCTCGTAAGTCAGCGACTAACTCTGTTTTATGGCATATGGGAGCTGATATTCCATATGTTCCCAATAAGCGCGCAGGTGGCTTCTGCTTCGGCAGCAAAATCGCGCCTATCTTCTATAACACCATGAAAGACGCAGGTGCGTTACCGGTTGAGTTGGATGTGTCCAAAATGAACACTGGCGATGTCATTGATGTGTACCCATACGAAGGTAAAGTTGAGTGCGATGGTGAAGTGGTTGCTACTTTTGACTTTGGTTCTGGTGTGGTTCTGGACGAAGTCCAGGCGGGTGGCCGTATTCCATTGATTATTGGTCGTGGTCTGACAGCTCGTGCGCGTGAGTACATGAATATGCCAGCTGCTGATTTCTTCCGTTCACCTGAAGATGTAGTAGAGTCGGACAAAGGCTTTACTCTTGCTCAAAAAATGGTGGGAAAGGCTTGTGGTCTTGAGGGCGTACGTCCTGGTCAATATTGTGAGCCATTGATGACTACAGTT
>JAPHRL010000230.1 GCA_026195755.1 Kangiella sp.
CTGTTGATGGCTGCCATCGTTACGATTCTGTTGTACGGCTGGCACAAGAAGATTGCTGTCTATGAGGACTTCGTTGAAGGCGCTAAGGAAGGCTTTAAGGTCGCTGTTACCATCATTCCATACCTGGTTGCTATGTTAACCGCTATCGGTGCGCTACGAGCTTCTGGGGCACTGGATGCTTTTGCTGATGGTCTTGGCTGGCTGTTCGGTGGTTTAGGCTTGGATACTCGGTTTGTGGAAGCATTGCCAACCGCTCTGATGAAACCATTCAGCGGCAGCGGTGCGCGGGCCATGATGTTGGAAACGATGCAAAGTCAGGGTGTCGATTCTTTTGTTGGCTATATGGTGGCGACCATTCAAGGGAGCACCGAAACCACATTCTATGTATTAACGGTCTATTTTGGAGCAGTAGGTATTAAGCGGATTAGACATGCTCTGGCTTGTGGTCTGATTGCTGATCTGGCGGGTATTGTGGCGGCCATTTTGTTGACTTACTGGTTCTTTGCATAAGCATACTTTGGGGTAAGCATTAAGTGGTCACTAACTGACGAAAAATTATACAATCTTGTTATAGTATCTCGAATTTTTTTCAGAATATTTGAACCCAAAACTTCCAAAAATATGACAAATCAGATATAAGAAATCCACAAGCTGGCGTAAAGCTAGATTTGACAAGGGTTTGCGCCTGTACAGAAAGTATTCAGAGTGGAAATAGACTATTGCAAACATGCTAACTGGTTGATTTAATTGAATAAAGATGTGTGCTGTACAAAAAGTGAGCGATCTGTATGAGTGTCCAGTGTTTTCGGGCTTAGGCAAAGTTTCTTGCAACTTTTCCCCAAAGTTATCCACAGAAATTGTGAAAAAATGTTTACAGAATTTTGAAGCTGACATGACAATGTGACACTGACTTTATCTGAAAGCGCCGCAGGGTATGTAAACAGGAGGTTTTGCCTTATTCCGAGGCTAAGATATCTTAGTTCCACTGGCGACCGTATAGGCGGGACCTTGCTTGTGTTTTTTGTAGTTGCCGAAGATTTCCTTAAAAGCCTTTTTCATGAATTCTCGCAAACCAGTAATAGTTACCACATAGAATGTGCCGCCAGGCTCGAGGCGATCCCAGGCGTCTTGCAGGAATATGTAGAGCAGTTCATTGCCAACCTTGGCCGGAATGTTGGAACAAATAACATTGAAGTGTTTCTCGGTCACAGTGCTAAAACCATTACTCAGGCGTGCGGTTGCATTGGCCACTGCATTTAACTCACAGTTCTTGTTGGCATAATCCACTGCCACAAAATCTTTATCTACCATCAAGGTTTGGCCTTGCGGAGCCTGTTTCGCCATCGCGATACCCAAAGCGCCGTAACCACAGCCCAGATCAAGACAATTATCGGTTGACTCGATATCCATGTACTTCAGCAACATGATAGTGCCGTCATCAATATTGCGTGGCGAGAACAAGCCCCAGGTCGTTTTAAACTGCAATGGGAAGCCACACAAAGACTCTTCGAATTGAAGGTCTTGTTTCAGTCCAGGGATATCAGATTTAGTGTAATGAGCCATGATGTCGATTGTAATGGTTTAAGTTGGCGCGATTTTATCACTATGTAGTAAGAATCCCTAATGGTTGACAGGCGGCTAAGAATATTCGGTAACTAGGTGAAGACAATTTGCTCTTATTTAACTTAGGGCATTTCTTAAGGAGAACTCAAGGCTTCAACATATTAGTAAGCATTTTTCAGGCTTGCAAAATGCCCCTTTTGATTGAGCTGAGTAGTAGCCAAGACATAGCAATTCAAATCTGTGACTGAAAGGAATCCCTTTAGGGAGATGGAACGTATTTTACGGTGCGTTAAGTGGCTTGGCGGAAACGAAGGCAGTTGAGCGAAGCGAAACCTCAATCACGGGGTGGTCTTCTTTTATGAAGTACATCCTGTACTTCACCCTTCGGGCTAGCTTCGCTATTCAAATTTGTTCCTGACGAATTTGTGGTTACTTATTACAAGACAAATTTGTCCGGAACAAATTTGAACAGCGGAGTTAAACGATGCTGGCTTCAGCGGAATACAGGGAGGTATTCCGTAAAAGTAACTCGCCGAGGGGCGAAAAGATACTAAGAATATGGCTAGGATTGTATGAAGCTCCTACCACACCTACCAAATAGATATCCTGAAGATGTATTTAGTAGCTATATCACTGTGATAGAATGCCCCGCATATTTTCGTCTTAAATAGTTAGGTTTCATGAATCAAACGCCTTTTGTCTTTTTCTGTCGTCCGGGTTTTGAGTCGGATTGTGCCGCTGAGGTGCAGTCTTTTGCCAGTGCCTGTGATTTGGCGGGATATGCCAATACCGCTCCGAACTCAGGTTATGTTCGTTTTTTCCTGTTTGATGAGGCGAGTGAGCAGGCGTTTTTTGAAGAACTGGATATTCATGAGCTGATCTTTGTGCGTCAATGGTTCTGGGCCAAAGCGGAGTTGATGGATCTGCCGGTTGAGGATCGGATTACGCCGATTCTGGAAGTCTGTAGCCAAGTAGCTATGGCGAAAAGGGTGTTGGTGGAGCATTTAGATAGCGATGAAGGTCGTGAACTTTCTAAGTTCTGTAAAAAGTTTTCTACTCCGGTAACGATTGCGCTCGAGAAGCAGGGGCTGGTCAATGAGGACAGCGAATTTCAACTACACTTGCTATTTTTGGCAACCGATCATTGCCTGGTAGGCTTTTCTCCTATTGGACGTGCCTCTGAGCTGAAAGGCGGTATTTTGCGTCTTAAGTTACCGAAAGATGCGCCCAGTCGTTCGACATTGAAGCTGGAAGAAGCGATTCAAACGCTCATGTCCGGCAAGCAGCAAAAAGCGGTTCTGCGTCTAGGCAATACCGCCGTAGACCTGGGCGCAGCTCCTGGTGGTTGGACTTATCAGCTGGTGCAGCATGGCTTGCAAGTAACGGCGATTGATAATGGCGGCATGGATAAGAAGCTGATGCAGACCGAACATGTGATTCACCTCAAAGAAAATGCATTGGCCTGGATGCCAGAAAAACCGGTGAAAATACTGGTCTGCGATATGGTGGAGAAACCGTCGTTGGTGGCCCGATTAATTGCCAAGTGGCTGGTAGCGGGTAAAACTGAACATGCTATCTTTAACCTAAAGCTGCCGATGAAAAAACGCTTTCAGGAAGTTAATGAGTGCATTGGCCTGATTTGCGACGATTTGGAAGAAGCGGATATCGATTATTTTTGGCAGGCTAAGCATTTATACCATGACCGTGAAGAGATCACGGTTTATTTCCGACGTAAGATTAAAAACCAGCCGCAGTAACAGTATGCAGAATCAAGACACACCCAATCAGATCCCACTCGGTAAGCAGGTTGAGTATCCGTCACAGTATCAGCCAGAGCTGCTGTTTCCTGTTGCGCGCCAGCTTAAACGCGATGAGATTGATATCCTTGGGCAGTTACCTTTTCACGGCACGGATATCTGGAACGCTTATGAGTTGTCATGGCTCAACGCCAAAGGTAAACCACAAGTTGCCATCGCGGTATTTGAGTTTGATTGCACCAGTACCAACATCATCGAATCGAAATCTTTCAAGCTCTATCTCAACTCATTAAACCAAACTCGGTTTGCTGACTGGCAAGCAGTTGAAAAGACTTTAACCGAGGATTTATCCAAAGCTGCAGAGACCAGTGTTTCGGTAAAGCTGTTTACAGTTGAGGCATACAATCAGAGCGTGCCAGTTAGAGAATGGCAAGGTGTTTTGCTGGATGAGCTGGATATTGAAATTGATAGCTACCAGTATCAGCCTGAGTTATTGGCACTTGAATCTAACGAAGTGGTTACTGAATCTTTATACAGCCATTTATTGAAAAGCAACTGCCTTATCACCTCCCAGCCGGATTGGGCCAGTATCTTAATTGACTATAAAGGCCCGAAAATTGATCAAGAATCGCTGCTCAAGTATTTAATTTCCTTCCGCAACCATAACGAATTTCATGAGCAGTGTGTCGAGCGTGTCTTCACCGATATCATGAGCCACTGCAAACCTTTGGAATTGACCGTATACGCGCGATATACTCGCCGTGGTGGCTTGGATATCAATCCATGGCGTTCTAACGTCAGCGGTAAAATCTGCCACAATCAACGCCACGCTCGTCAATAGAGAGGCGTCAATAACTGGCTCATTAAGAGAGTGCATCAGTATTAACCTGATATAACTTTAGGTCATACGGTTATGGTCGATAATTCGTAGAGGATAGACGTCTATACGGCAATAATGTGTCTCCCAGTGACCCATTGATGTATCGACGTGACCGTAAAAGAACACCAGTTAAGCAGCTTCAGAGGAAAACCTCTTAATGAGGAGTTGCTTCATCAAGTCCGCAATTTAAGTGCCCAAGAAATCAGTTGGCTCAGTGGCTACTGTGCAGGGCTGCTTGAGTATCAGTCTGACAATATTACTGCTCCCGTGGTGGCCAATTTTCCTGTTGCAGATCCTGTTTCAGGGCCTGATGCAAAATTAGGTTCA
>JAPHRL010000060.1 GCA_026195755.1 Kangiella sp.
AACCGCCCTTCCTGGACTTGCCTCCCGCGACTTATGCCTCGAAAGTGGTGCGCATTATAAGCACCATTTCTCACTTCGCAAGCTCTTTTTGAAGGTTTTATTAAATTTATTTTCAACCGCCTGTTTTGTAATCAAAATGTCTATAAATCAGACGGTTATCGTTCACTTTTAATACAAATATTAAAAAAGGCCACTGTGGTGGCCTTTTTATTAGGTTTTCCTATTAAGTATTAATAACCAGAAGAAACTCTGCCATGCCCAGTTTCATCATCTTTTCCTGGTTGGTTGATGTCATCTGAGCGTTTAATCAGTTCGCGTGTAACTTCAACCGGTGACATATCACCACCATTTTCACTGATAATCAAAGCTGCAACGCCTGCAACATGTGGCGCTGCCATACTGGTTCCTGCATTCCAACCCCAACCACCTGGCGTCGTACTTAATACCATGTCATATACGTAACAAGTAAAGCCCGACAATACAGGACCGTTACATGGCGCATTTCCATAGGTAAAGAAAAGATCATAGTTGCCGCCAGGACCGGCAAGGTCAATACCATTCTTGCCGTAGTTTGAGTAACTGGCCAAAACATCGAGGTTGGCGGAAGTGTCTAACCCCCAGCCAACTGGTCCTAATGATGAAACAGATATAACGTGATTTCCTTCCGCAGGAAATGCTTTAAGAGTCGCATCATGGTTAAGGTCGCGAGCATCGTTACCTGCAGCAGCAATAATGACACTACCTTTCTTATTTACATAGTGTGTTACACGGTTCAGGGCAGTAAATAAATCAGCACAATCTTTAGCAGGCTGGTGCACACCATCAAAAGTGCAGTTGCGCGGAATATCGGCTCCTAAACTCATGTTAATAACATCGGCATCAATATCAGCAGCGTAAACCATACCTTGGAATATTGATGAGAATGGGCCGCTACCGGATACACCTGATAATACTTTAACCGTAACAATTTCTGCTTCAGGCGCCACCCCTATTGTGCCGTATGCATTATCGGCTGCTGCAATAGTGCCTGCCACGTGAGTACCATGAGAACCAGCTGGACTGTTGTAAGCTTCTCCATTAATAAAAGAAGTACTCAAGGCAGTATTTAGGTTGGGGGCTAAATCCGGGTGAGTCGACATAATACCACTATCTAATACTGCAACACGCACCCCCTGACCTTTAACGCCAGCTTGCCAAGCTTCTGGTGCATTGACTGCATCATGGCCCCATTGCAGATCAAAGTAGAAATCGTCATCTCCTGACGTTGGCGGGTTGATTGACTGCCCCTCGAAACTAATGTCAGGTAAGGTTTGCTCTAAAGGGCTCACATATTGCAGATCCATGTCTGCAAATGTGGTTTGAATTTTTGCGTTACTGCTTAAACGCTCACGAATGTCTCCATTGTCACTGTCGATCATTAGCATGCCCACTTGTGGTAGCTGAGCGGTTACGGTTGCACCTTGTGCTTCAATCTCTTGGATCAGTGACGAATCAATCTTGTTGCCTTTGGTTAAGACAATGTAGGATTCTGCTAACAAAGTAGAAGGAAGTGTAAGAGAGGCGCCTAACAGTGCCAGGCTAGATAATTTAAACTTGTTGTTCATGAATTGTTCTCCAACATTATAGTTCCATATTTCCGTGTTGCCCCATGCAACTGAGCTAGCCTATAAAATACTGAAGTTTTATTGAATACTTTCTGTGCTATTTTCGGAACACTAAATGCAAAAAAGCCCACCGGAGGTGAGCTTCTTGTAAAAGACTTTGACGAAAACGACCTAAACGTGAACTACTTCAAAGTTACATAGGCAATCTTTTTCTTGCCTGCCTGGATAAGATATTTACCAGGTTTAAGCATCAATGATGGCTCGACTACTTCCCAGTCAACCTTAACACGTCCATTTTTCAACATGTCTTTGGCTTGCGCTGAGTTGCTCGCTAAACCAGCACGATTAATGGTTGCACCGATAGGCAACTGTTCGGCGCCGTCCATACCCACTTCAACTTCAGGCGTTCCTTCGGGCACTTCACCTTCTTTAATAATATTACCCGCAGCTTTATGCGCATTGTCCGCAGCTTCCTTATCATGAAAACGCTCGATGATTTCTTTTGCCAGCTCAATTTTAATATCGCGTGGGTTAGCACCTTGTTCAACTTGTTGCTTTAACTCATCTATTTCAGGCAAAGGACGAAACGACAACAGTTCGAAGTAACGCCACATCATGCTGTCTGGAATGGATAGTAGCTTCTGGTACATGACTCCAGGAGCTTCTGTGATGCCAACATAATTGCCCAGCGACTTGGACATCTTCTGTACGCCATCCAAACCTTCCAATAAGGGCATCATCAATACAGTTTGCGGACGCTGCCCATAATGCTTTTGTAACTCACGTCCCATTAGAAGGTTAAAGCGCTGGTCGGTACCACCCAGCTCCACATCAGACTCCAACGCTACAGAGTCGTAACCTTGAACAAGCGGATATAGAAACTCGTGAATTGCAATTGGCTGTTCATTACCGTAGCGCTTTTTGAAGTCATCGCGCTCTAGCATACGAGCCACGGTAGTATGCGAAGCAAGTTTGATCATGCCTGCCGCACCGAGCTTTTCACACCATTCAGAATTAAAGGCAATGGTTGTTTTTGCTGGGTCCAGGATCTTGAATACTTGTTCTTTATAGGTCTCGGCGTTTGCCAGCACATCTTCCCGTGTTAATGGCTTTCGCGTTGCATTTTTACCGGTTGGATCACCGATCATGCCAGTAAAATCACCGATCAGGAAAATAACTTCATGCCCTAATTGCTGGAATTGACGTAATTTGTTGATTAGAACCGTATGCCCCAAGTGCAAATCTGGTGCAGTTGGGTCAAAACCAGCTTTAATTTTCAATGGCTTGCCAGCTTTCAGCTTTTCAAGTAATTCATCTTCTAACAGAATTTCTTCAGCTCCTCGCTTAATTTCCGCGAAAGCCGCTTGAACATCAGTCATTGTCTCGTATTTCCTCTATTGACATTGGCCACAAAGATACACGAAAACCCCAAGGATGCAACGAATTTGCGCATGAAGAAACTCGCGACTTTGTTCACAAAACATCGTTTTTTTCACATTTTTTGATCTTGGAGCCTAAAATCGACCCGTTTTTATCATTTTACATTGACCAAAATTGCTATTATGGTTAAGGTTACTGCGCAAAATTTGTTCAACCAACTTCTTAAGTAACGAGATGATTAACCGAGATTACAAAGGCTTTAACAAAAGCAAACCCCTCTTTTCCCGCAAAAAAACGCGTCGAAAGGGCACTTTGCTATTTTCTGCCACGTTTTTAGCTCTTTTAGCAGTGACCAGCTTCATTATGATGACTCCAGGAGAAGAGTCAGAGCAACAAACCACACAACAAGATACTGAAATCCTTCAATTAAACCTTTCATCGGACGAAACACAAGTAACCCAACCGTCAGCAATATCCTTAGATAAAAGTGCTGATGACAATCAGGTTATGGAAAGCCATTCTTTAGAAAAGCTGTCTCTAACTGAGATTGCATTGAAAGCAAGCCGTGAAAGCGCACCAGTTAATCAACTAGAAGACGTTATTGCACCAGAACCCCAAGAACCAGAAATTCAGTGGGAAAGTGTAACGGTTGAAAATGGCGATAGTCTTGCCAAAATTTTTAAGCGCAAAGGATACAGTGCGTCAGATCTGCATTACATGATGCAAAGTGGTGACAAAATTGAGCTTCTCAAAAAAATTCGTCCTGGTCATACCTTAGAGTTTGCCAGTAACGATGACAGTAGCTTCCTCGGTCTTCGCTATCCATACAGTCCTAGTGAAACGTTGCAAGTGACTAAACTTGCCGATAAAGAATTTGATGTTGCCGTTGACGAGAAAGCCATTGAATTTAAAACTCGCTTTGCCACTGCAACCATTTCCAGCAGTTTCTATAATGCTGGTAAAGAAGCAGGACTACCAGACGGTGTCATTATGGAGCTTGCGGGTGTATTTGAATATGACATCGACTTTGCTTTAGAGATCCGAAAAGACGACAGTTTCTCGGTGCTCTACGAAGAAAAGTTTATTGATGGCGAAAAAGTGGGCTATGGCAATATCCTTTCTGCAGAGTTCACCAATCAGGGCGATTCATTTGCAGCTGTGCGCTACACTGACACCAATGATCGTACGGCCTACTACACTCCTGAGGGTAAGGCATTACGTAAATCGTTCCTTCGTGCGCCGTTACAGTTTAACTACGTTAGTTCGAACTTTAATCCAAAAAGGTTTCACCCAATCCAAAAACGCGTCAAGCCACACCGTGGTGTTGATTACCGTGCCCCAATCGGTACACCAGTTCGCGCTGCGGGAGACGGTCGTGTAACCAACTCAGCTTACAATAAATACAATGGTAACTATGTTTTCATCAAGCATGGTAATAATATTACCACTAAGTATTTACACTTCTCTAAACGCTCTGTTAAAGCTGGCGAGAGAGTAAAACAGGGACAAATTATTGGTTATGTTGGATCGACAGGTATGTCTCAAGCGCCTCACCTGCATTATGAATTTGTAGTTAATGGGGTTCACCGCAATCCTAGAACCGTTAAGCTACCCCATGCAGCACCTGTCCCAAAGGATGAAATGGAACGCTTTAGAGAACAAAGCAAACCATTAATGGCACAACTTGAAACTGAACGTACAACTTACTTCGCTCGTTTGAACGAGCCAAGCGCAAGCAACAATAACAGTAAACTACAAAAGTAACCTTTAAATGGCCTATTATATTGGCTTGATGTCGGGTACCAGCGTCGACGCAATCGACGCGGTGCTCTGCAGTATTGACGATACATCCACGCCTTCCATTCAGCTCCTTCACAGCAAAAGCCTATCGTTTCCAAACGCTATTCAGCAGCAAATTCATTCAATCAGTCAGTCTGAGTATACCCACGATCCGATAGAAGAAATGGCTTTATTAGATCGAGAGTTAGGAGAGTTATTTGCTGAGGCCGTTGATGAACTTCTTAAAGATAGCGAGCTCTCCAGAGAGCAGATCACAGCGATTGGAAGTCATGGCCAAACTATTCGCCACAGGCCCGAGGCTTACCACCCTTTCACTATTCAAATAGGTAACCCTCACAGTATCGCAGCTCGAACGGGTATCACCACTGTTGCTGACTTTCGCACGCGCGATATGGTTTATGGTGGTCAAGGCGCCCCACTGGTTCCAGCCTTTCATCAAGCGATACTTCACGATCCAGAACAGGACCGAGTGGTTGTGAACCTGGGCGGTATCGCGAATATTACTTTTTTACCAAAGCAGGGTGAAGTCATAGGCTATGATACCGGACCCGCTAATACTTTGATGGACCAGTGGATAGCTCTACATCAGAACAAAAACTACGACCATAATGGAAACTGGGCTGAGCAAGGCAGCGTCTTACCGGAGCTCTTAAAAGCACTTAAAGAAGAGCCTTACTTTGCTATGCCCTACCCCAAAAGTACTGGCCGCGAATACTTTAACCTGAATTGGCTTAAACAATTTTCGCTCGATAATATTGACCCCAAAGACGTTCAAGCAACCTTACTCGAATTGACTGCGCAAACTGTCAGCGAAGCAATACAGCAACATACTCAAGCCGGCAAAGTTATTTTATGTGGTGGAGGTGCCTACAACTCTGTGTTGCAACAAAGTTTAAAGGCAAACTTGAGCGATTTTGAGGTGGAGACTTCGCAGGAATTTGGAGTCGCACCGGATTGGATTGAAGCTATGGCCTTTGCCTGGTTAGCTCATCGCTGCTTGAATAACTTGTCAGGCAACCTACCTGCAGTGACTGGCGCAAAACAATCCGCTATCTTAGGTGTAATCTACCCTGTATAACATTTTCGAATCAACTTTAGATTGCGAAACAAGGCATTATAATGCATAGTTAACTATGCATATTTGCATTAGAGGATCGCATGCCTCATAAAAGCCTATCAACGAGTGTAACTAAATGGCAGCTGATTTTAGACAAAGCCATGGATCGCTTGATTGTGCTTTTGGCAATTTGTGCAATCCCCGCCATCATAAGCTCCCTTGCTCGAATCCCTGAAATGGGCTTCCAGTCTTCGATGTTTATACACATTGTCGTTGGAATATTGTTAATTATTATTAGCGTATTCCATAAGATTCTTACCTTTAAAGTAAAAACGAATGTCATATTAGCCATAAGCGTGGCTATAAGTGTTATCGGTTTATGGGATTGGGGCCTCGTTGGGAATGGCTTTGTATGGATGCTATTAAGTGCCGGACTATTCGCGCTCGTATATGACAGTAAAAAAGTACTACTTTTCAACTCGTTATTTATTATTTACTCAATAATTATTGCAGCTCTATATATTTATGGGATTCTCACCATCCCTGTTACCCATATCAACTATTCACAGTCTTTTAGTGCTTGGAGTACAGCTATCTTCGGTGCTGCAATGCCCTTAATTATAGTCAGTTACACCATAACTGCATTAGTGAACAAAGCTGGATTACTCATCATTGCACTGGAAGAACAAAAATTAAAGGCAACTCAGTTAGCCGAACGTGACCCTTTAACCGGCCTGTATAATTTAAGGGTGCTAAAAAACCGGCTGGAGCATGCTTTAAAATTAGCTCGAAGACAACCTATGCAGATTTATCTGCTCAACATCGATCTCGATAATTTTAAGCGTATTAATGACAATTACGGCCATTGTGCTGGCGATATCGCATTGCAATTTGTTGCCTCAAGCCTTCTCAAAGTGACTCGTGACTCCGACACTGTTTGCCGCGTCGGAGGTGATGAATTTTTAGTTCTCATTGATACTGCTTTAGAAATCCCCATCCTTGAGGTGATTAATAGAATCCGTAATGGTTTAGAAGCGAACATACCTTATGAAGAACGGGCTATAAAAATACAAGCTAGCATTGGTTATGCTGAATATCATCGCATTAAAAACGAGAATGTTACCAGTGATCGATTGATTCGAATGGCGGATGAAGCCATGTATAAAGAAAAGGCCATTCGAAAAAAATCTGAGTCAAGGAAAGTCAAGTGAGCTTTACATAATAACTAAGATGTAATAAAAAATTCTATATTGAGAAAGACGAACCGCAGCCACAAGTTGTTTTTGCCTGTGGATTACTAATGATAAAACGAGACCCTTGCAAGCCTTCCGTATAGTCGACTTCAGAACCCATTAAATACTGGAAGCTTAGTGCATCGATAACAATCTTGACGCCATCCTGTTCAATCGCCATATCGTTATCATTCTGTTTTTCATCGAAAGTAAAGCCGTACTGAAAGCCTGAACAACCACCACCGGTTACAAAGACCCGCAATTTAAGCTCATCGTTCTGCTCTTCATCGATCAACTGTCTCACTTTACGACTTGCAGCTTCTGTTACTGTAATTGACATTAAAATCTACCTAAACACATTAATAGCTCCATTATACCCGAATATGGGGGCCTTACTTCAAGATCTCAATGGGGATAGTGGTTATGTAAAATAAGGGGACTAGAAAAGAAAAAGACGCCACCCATAATCTACCGACCAGGGTAAACGTCATATTATCAATAAAATTAAGCTCTTACAGCTTCATTATCATTCGAGTGCAAAGCACTGTCAGACTTTTTTTGGTCAGACTTACTATCGCCAATTTTTGGCTCTGTTTTTGATTCAGAGTTTTTGGGCTCTGAGACCTTTGGTTCGGAGATAACGTCACTACGTTCAGGTTTATGCTCTAGCGCATGAGGCTCACCGAGATTAACCATCTTACCGTTAACAGTCGCGCCAGCGTTCATTTCAATAATTTTGTAATACAAATTACCATTCACTTTAGCGCCAGGTTTAAGCTCTACTTTCTGCGATACACGTACATCGCCATCAACCTGCCCAAAGATAGTCACATACGGTGACTCAATATTACCTTCGATCCTGCCATGCACACCAACCGATAAAACCGATTTTTCATGATTGGTGCCATGAATATCACCTTCAATCACTCCATCGACAAACAAAGCGCCTTCAAAAGTCAGGTCACCTGTGATGCTGGTTCCTTCTGCTATCAGTGTATCCACATTGTGTGATTTAGTTTTATTACCCCACATTATTCTCTTCTACCTCATTTGGAGTTTGCTGCTGTGAACTATCTTGCCAAGGATAATCCTGCAAAAGAGTTTCACCACCACGCCCAGAAGATGTGACTTGCACCCGAACCAGCTCGGGCTCAAAATTTTCTGGAATATTAAAGGTTCCTCTGTGACTTCCCACATAACGGAACTTGAACTGAGTATCTTGCAACGACAGAGCTTCTAACTCTTGTAAGCTATAACTTTTGTCTTTACCGTTTTCCTTTCCTACTAAAGTAATAGAATAGGAACCCGAGACATCTCGTTGTTGCTGCCCGGCCTGAATCAGCATTAAACGAAAGCTGAACTCATCCACTTTACCGCCTACAGACTCCCATACAAAGCTAGCAATTTGCAAGCCACTTTCCACAGCATTGGGATCGAATATACGTAAAAATGCCTGTTTTTCTTTTTCCAGGTTATGAATTTGAGTATTTAGCTTTTGAATCTCTTTTTTCAGCTGGGCTGTAACCTGATGCTCAACTTGATATTGTTGTTGCCAATGAATCAAGCTGTTATTGGATTCTTCGAGCTGACTGCGTAAATTTCCTAAACGCTCGTTAGCTGACCCAAAGCCACGATATTGACGCTCACTGAGCCAATAACCAAGGCCAATAGAGCCCAACAAAATAATCAGCACAAAACTGGCCCAACTCCAATACCAAGTGGCTTTGCGACGTTTGCGAATGATATAGTCAGGTTGATAGGATTCTTTAGTCATAAATCGTTGAAATCATTTGTTCTTACGGCTGCATTTTCTTATTATGTAACTAATTGAATACAATGGCTAATTTTTTTAGCCAAAGCCGAAGCGAGGATCAATTGCGATTACAGCAAATTTATTCATCGCAGGGAACAAAACTTATCACAAACTCACAACGCCAATGACACTGATCGACCGCTTACGATTACGACTTGGGGGCTTTGATGCATTAGCCCTAATGGCGGTTATTGGATTAATCTGTGGTCTACTGGCCGGCGGTTCAAACATTCTGTTTCGCCTATTTACTGAAAGCTCGCTCGTCCTTTGGGCAACTGATCCTGACAGCAACACTGATTACGAAACCATGGATTGGCTATATCGCCTGTTATTGCCAACCATTGGCGGGTTAGTGGTGGGTTTGTTATTACAAAAACTCAAGCCTGAATATCGTCAAGTTGGCGTATCTCATGTATTGGAACGCATGAGTTATCACCAGGGACACTTACCGCCACAAAATGCTTTCGTTCAATTTATCCTCGGTGGACTGACGATTGCTTCGGGCCAATCGGTTGGTCGTGAAGGCCCCGGCATTCACCTGGGCTCTGCCTCAGCCAGCTGGGTTGGGCAAAAATTGAAGCTACCCAACAACAGTACCCGTATTCTGGTTGGTTGTGGTTGCGCTGCCGCCATCTCCGCGAACTTTAATACACCGCTGGCCGGGGTGATTTTCGCCATGGAAATCATCATCATGGAATATGCGGTAGCCAGCTTTATTCCGATCATTTTGGCGTCCGTTGCTGGTGCTATTCTGACGCGACTGGTGTTTGGCGATGGTGCTTCTTTCGATGTACCCTCCAAGCTTGATATTCAGTCACTCTGGGAAATGCCCTACTTCTTATTGGTGGGGTTTGCTGGCGGTGTCTTTGCCAGTGTTTTTATTATTGCTACGCGCAAAGTCAGGCAGGTATCCCGAGAATGGCCAGTTTGGCTCAAAACCACTGTCGCCGGAACCAGCGTTGGCATTATTGCCATCGGTATCCCACAAGTGATGGGAATTGGTTACGACTCGGTTAACGGTGCCCTGCAAGGAGAGTTAGCATTAACGATTCTTGCTCTTGCGTTAGTGGGTAAACTGATAGCAACCATCATCTGTTCGGGCCTATCACTACCAGGCGGTGTTATCGGTCCAGCCCTGTTTATGGGCGCTATGCTCGGTGGCGTCATGGGCAACATCGGTGGGGAGCTATTCCCCGACCACGCCAGCTACACGGGTTTTTATGCCATGATTGGTATGGCAACCGTGATGGGTGCAGTTCTGCAGGCACCGCTTGCCGCCCTGATGGCTTTATTGGAACTGACCAACAACCCGAACATTATTTTCCCGGGCATGTTTTCAATCGTGATTGGCAATCTGGTCGTGACCCAGCTATTTAAACAGCAGTCTTTCTGGGAAACTCAAATGACCGACCGCGGACTCGATTTACGCGTCAGCCCCATCAAACAGGTGCTACGCAGCATTGGTGTCGCCGGGGTTATGTCACGCAGCATAGCAACACTCAACTTCCGCTCCACACCGGACGAAATCGAAGTTGCACTCAAAGACAAACCGCGCTGGGTTCTGGTTATGGAAGATGAGCATGTGACTTCCATGATGGTGGCCAGCGATCTGGTTCGCTATATGATGGAGCGCGAAGAAAAGCAGCGTGAAGAAACGCCAAAACCTGACGCAGAACAAAAACGTAAAGTCATTAATCTACTAAAAATACCAGCTAATCGTCAGAATCTGGTATCGATCACGTTACAGGCGACGCTTGAAGAGACTTTCGACAAGATGGAACAGGCGAAAATGTCAGCGGCTTATGTGTACCGGATCACACACGACGGACAAGAACGTATTTATGGTGTTATCACCCGCGATATGATTACTGACCAATACGTCTACTCAAAAAAACCATAAGGCGAAACGCATGTTGTGGATTAAAACTTTTCATATTTTTTTTATGGTTGCCTGGTTTGCCGGCATTTTTTATTTACCGCGAATTTTTGTCAATCTGGCGATGACTGAAAATGACGGTGCTTTTAATCAGCTCAATATTATGGCGCGTAAGCTGTATCGCTTTATCACACCTTTCATGGTCTTGACCGTTATCTTTGGCCTGTGGCTCGCCTCCTACAATTGGAGCTACTACATGAGCTCAGGCTGGTTCCACGCCAAGATGACACTGATCGTTTTATTGATTATTTATCACTTCATCTGCGGCATGTACCAAAAGCAATTTGCCGACGGCAGCTGTAACAAAAGCCAAACCTATTTCCGGGTCTTTAACGAGTTACCGGTTCTGATTCTGCTGGGAGCTCTGATTCTGGCAATTGTGAAGCCGTTTTAGTTCCTGGTATTTGCATCGGCAATTTTATTCGATTAACCAAAGTTACCAGCACAAAGCTCAACAGCATCAATAAATACCAGGACGATAGCTTGGCAAGCGGCACCATCTGCCAGGCTTCTTTTTGGTTGGGATAAAGCCATATGTTGGCGTAAGTAGCAATATTCTCAGCGAACCAGATAAAGAGCGCGACCAGAAGCCAGCCAAATAGCAATGGCATTTTGCGGTGGGTTTTAATCACCTTGAAGTGAATCCGGGTACTAAACAACAGATAAAAAGTGACTACCAAAATAACCCAACGTAAGTCATACCAATAATGATGGGTAAAGAAATTAATATAGACAGCGGTGACTAAAATAACCGTTGTCCATTTAGATGGATAATTGCTGTAACGGAAATCAAAAATGCGCCAGACGCGTGCCAGATAGCTGCCTACCGCACTGTACATAAAGCCAGTAAACAATGGCACATTGGCAATACCAAAAATAAATTCTTCAGGATAGTGCCAGGACTGAATGGCATCGGAAGTCTTAAATAACTCCATTACCGTGGCCACCAGGTGGAAGACGATAATGACCAAGGCCTCTTTCCAGGTTTCCAGCTTAAACAGCAACATCAAAACCTGAAACAAAATCGCGGCAAGGAAAATAAAGTCGTAGCGGTGCAGACCATCAATCGGATACCAGTACTTGGTAACCAGCATCACGGCCAGCAAGAAACCACCGAACATACAGGCATAGGCCTGCTTCAAGCCAAAAACCCAGAACTCATGCACAAACTGTTTGATATTCTTCATGTAAGTAGTGCCATTCCCCAGTTGATGGAATGATACTACCTAATTTATTGGGCAAAATCCTGCGTAATTATGGCCAATTCTGTTAACAGCCATTACAGCTTTGCTCTGGGCACAAACTCCAAGACAGTGGCGTTGATGCAATAGCGTCGCTTACCATTCGGGCCATCATCGAACACATGTCCCAGATGAATGCCTGTCGATGCAGAGCGAAGCTCAGTGCGCTGCATGCCCATACTGTTATCTTCGTGATAGGTCACCGCACCATCAACGGGCTTGGTGAATGATAACCAGCCAGTTCCTGAGTTAAATCTATCGCGAGTATCAAACAATGGCTGCCCACTGAGCTTGTCGACAAAAACACCGTCCGGTGTATCTTTGAAAATTTCATATTGCTTACAGAAACGTCCATCGGTGCCTTTCTGAAACGCCACATTGAAAGCCTCCGAATCACCCAGCTTGAAGTAACCCAGCGCTTTGTAGAATTCTTTCGCCGATAAATAACCCTGATAGCCTAAAGCCTCTTTGCCATTCTCAATAAACAGGATGGTCGGTGTTGCCCAAGTGGGTGTCGTCACTTCCAATCCATCCAGTTGCGAAGCATAACGGAACGTCATCGGAATGGTGCCCTGATAATCATTCGCCACATCCTTTTTGAATTTCTCGCAATAAGGGCAATAGTCCTGCGAATCGACAATCACAATCTGCTTGCCGCTTAACAAGGCGCTGTTATCGACTTCATCAAGATCCTGTTTGCCGTCAAAAGTCACACCAGTGGAAAAGTCAGGGCAATATCCATTCGGATTTTTACGCAGATAGTCCTGATGATACTCTTCTGCAGGGTGAAATTTATCGAGCGGCTTGATCACGGTAACAATCTTGCCGTAACCAGCTTTACTCATCAGTTCCTGAAACTCGTCTTTTAAACGATTGGCAATTTTTTCCTGCTCAGGACTATTGGTCAAAATGGTGGAACGGTATTGAGTTCCGACATCGTTGCCCTGACGATTTAATTGAGTCGGGTCATGAGACTCGAAATAATCTTTGATAATGGTTTCAAGACTGATTTGTTGCGGATTAAACGTCACTTTAACCACTTCCGCATAATTATCTGGATTGAGCTTATGGTTGGATTTGGTGATTTCAGCATAAGTCGCCGGATGGCCACGCCCATCGGCATAACCCACTTCGGCATCGATAACACCTGGTAGCGCTTCCAAACGCTTCTCAGCACCCCAGAAACAGCCCTCACCCAGCACAATGGTATCCACATGCTTGGTCGCAGGCATATCCTGCTCAAGGCTTTCAGGTTTTTCTTTATTAACAAAGGGTTGCTTGGATAAGCTTGCAGATTGAGCTCGCATCATCACAAAAGCCAGTCCAGCGACGACCAGCACGGTGATAATAAAAATTAAAACATTTTTCATCTAACTCACACCATTATTCAGGGATGGATTCAGTATGCATAAAAGCCAATGAAAATTTAGTCAATGCCCTTTGCACACAATGAACTGATGTAAGTTAGAGTTGTGATCTGTTAATTTGTTACAGATTTATAAGACTTCATAGAACCAGCGAACAACATCAACGCCATCTTTAGTTTCGACAACAAACTCTGACTTGATATTTTCAAATGGTAAGCGGTCTAACTCATCATTAAGCAATACAATGACTTGTAAAGAATCCCCTTTCCTAACTTTGAACTCTAAAACGGCCGTGTTACCTATCCATGAATCACATTTTTCTATTCGTTCTAAATCAAGGCTTATTTCATCTTCTTTTGAACAAGTTGTAGGGACTTCATCCTCTTCAGAATACAGGTTGCCTTCTTTATCCATTAATAACTCATTAGTACTAACCAAAGAGCCATCCTCTTCTAAAATCCTTTTCACATTATCTTCAACGTCATAAAGAATAGAGTATTTCAGATTGTTAAATGAGTTTTCTGTAGATATACAGCTTCTTTCAAGTGCATCATAGTTAATATTGTTATCAAAATATTCTGACATCGGTTCATTAAAGCAGTAGGTAGAACTTTTACTTATTTGTTTATTGATCAAATAATCTGCTTTAAGTAGTTTTTGAGAATTCTCATTTTCTATCGGTTCTAGAATAAATAAATAGTCTTCTGAACCACGGTAGATTTTACCATGCTCATATTCTGCAGCTAATACGATTGTTTCATTCGTGTTGTGAAAGCTATCTTTCACTTTTATTTTATACCGATAATAGACGCTAGTGCATAATAACCCATCCTCAAAGCACCCTTTAGGGTGTACATCAGGAATGAGTTCTTTGCTCAATATATTCCCTTTAACAATCAAGTAGCCATCATCAGCAACAGTGGTTTCTATTAATGCTAGTAACCCCAAAAAAGCAGCTAGTTTTAATAATCTCATTATTAGTCCTTATAAATTAGAAATTTTTACCCTTCCTTTTCCATCACCACCGCTGTACCAAAGGCTAACAACTCAGCGGCCATACTGGCGATCATGGAGGTTTCGAAACGCACGCCAACGACAGCGTTTGCACCGAGCATTCTGGCTTCGTCACACATGCGATCTATCGCCTGCTCACGGCTTTCCGCCATCAGCTTGGTGTATTCATGCACTTCACCACCAACCAGGTTACGCAAGCCTGCCAGAATATCTTTACCCACATGGCGTGTGCGCACGGAATTGCCACGCACTATACCGATGACTTTGCTTACCTTGTGACCTGGCACTTGTTCCACTGTATAGACTTCAATATCGTTCATTCTTTTATTCCTTCTATTAAAATTTAACGTTCTTATATTTGTCTGTTTTAAGGGCAATCATTCGTTGGCGTAACACGCTACCCAATAATAACAGCACACCAGCTTCAATCAAAAAGACACCTGCTTTTACCCAGAATGGAACTGATGGTTCGGTGTAGAAGGTAAATAGCTGCCACACCATAAAACCGACAAAGCCGATAATTAAAATAATCCAGCCCACTATTGCCATACCGTTGGCCACGGGCTCTTTCATGATTTTATCCAATTGTGCCTCCTCGCATTCGGGGTATTGCAAATTACCCATTTCCTGCTTAATCGCCAATAAATCGTCATACACGGCTCGACACTGGTCGCATGATTCAATATGCACACGCACTCTTTGTCGATCCTGTTGGTTCAATTCATGATCGATATAACCGCTGATTAATTCCTGGGTTTTATCACACAGATTCATGATTTACCTCATTCAATTCGTTTTTCAAAAGTTCTCGCAATGCCATTCGTGCCCGATGCAGTCTCGACATCACAGTGCCAGCCGGAATCGCTAATATTTCCGCAATATCCTCATAGCTATTACCATGATAATCGCGCAACACAATCAACTCTCTCTGCATCAAAGGCAAAGTATTCAAGGCTGTCATCAGTCGCGTCTTAACTTGCAGTTGCTCAAGATGTCTTTCCGGCGATTGTCCTGACGATTGTTCCGGCGAACTTTGCTGTTCAGTATCCAGCTCATCTTCTCGTGACAATTGCCGAATCCGATCGATCGCTGCATTACGCACAACACGGTAAAGCCATTTCTGCAAATCGATACCACCTTTGGGCGCCTTAGGATGGGCCAGAGCCTTTTCTACACTGGCCTGCACCACATCCTCAGCATCACTCTGGCTACCCAATAATTGCACCGCAAAAATTAAGGCTTTTCGGCTGTAATCAATCAATTCCTGCGACAATGACCTTGCCCTCTTGTTGTCGTTCTCAGTAGTTTAACGAGGAGTTAACGAATTTATTCCATCATTTTTACTTTTATACCATGACCAGCACGCATATCCATTATTTCATGGCCTTGAATGGTGTTAATGATATGACGATGGCATTATGCTAGCTTTAGATTTATTCAAAAATAATGATGTCAGGAGAAGCATATGAG